>CAYGOW010000074.1:9956-11853 GCA_964351425.1 uncultured Roseivirgaceae bacterium | reverse complement strand
CTGTGATATCCGTTTTCATGGCCTCTGGAAAAGGAGGCATAACACCCGGTGTTCCCCCATTACCCTGTGCATTACGAACATCGGTGACCACCCGGAATAAACGATCTTTGTTTTGAAATAAATCATTGTATCCCGTTGCATAAGCCAGGATCAGGTAAATGATAATTGCACAGGTAATCCCAAGGGCTAACCCGGTAACATTTATCAGCGTGGTGAGCTTTTGACGGCGCATGGAACGCCAGGCTGTAACAAGATAATTTTTTAGCATTGTTGTATGGGTTTTGAGTTTAAGAGTCCTTTCGGATAACCGTTACCGGATTCATTCTTGACGATCGCCAGGAAAGTAAAATAATTATAAGTGACGCAAGCAGAAATACTGTGGTGCCTGTGATAAGAAAACCTGATAAATTGAGATTTGTACGGAATACAAACTGATTCAACCATGAATAAGAAACGAGCCAGCTTAGTGGAAGCGCCACGCAACATGCTACAATGATTAATAAGGCAAACTGCCGGAACATCAAAGTGATTATTTCCACAGATGAAGCCCCCAGTACTTTCCGTATTCCAATTTCCCGCATTCGTTGTTTTGAGGTTATCGCCACAACCCCAAGCAAACCAATCATGGCAATGACTATAGCTAATACTGAAAAGACGGAAAATAGTTCATTGAGAAGTCGCTCTGATTGGTACAAGGAATCAAATGCAGCATCAAAAAAGAAAAAATCCATGGGCACGTCCGGTTCAAATTTCTCCCATAAAATTTTTACCTGGCTGACCACATGAGCTGGATTATTTCCGCTATATCGGATGGCAACAAAATCGCGAAAGATGTAACTATCAAGATATTCTATAATAAGTGGTTCTGTCTCTTCCCGGAAGCCGCGTTGATGGAAATCTTCGGTTACGCCTTTAACAACCACTACATGTTCGTCCTGTTCCCCTTCATTTACGATCAATCTCGCACCTAATGGTTTATCTAATCCGAGTAATTTAGCCGCCGATTCATTCAGAATTGCCTGACCAGATTGTCCGTGTACGAAGCCGACGCCTGATCTCATCGGAATATTCATAGTCTCCAGGTAATGCTCATCCGACTCGTACCATGTTAACGGTGCCTGCACATTGGTTCCAACAACCTTGATATCTCTAAACTGATAACGTGCCAGAGCAGGTAAACCCGTTGTGAAAGAAGCTGAACTCACTACAGTCAAACGATTAAGCTCCTGTATAAATGCTTCCCTTCCCTCTTCTATTTCCCGGTCATTCTGAATCACAAGAATATTTTCCCGGTCATAGCCGGGTTCCAGGTTTTGTAAATATTCCAGCTGATTATTCAGGGTAATAGTGCAGGCAATCAAAAACAGTGAAATGGCGAACTGGCTTGTAATAAGGACATTTCGTATAATCGGCTTACCCGCTTTGCTTTCCCCTTTGATCAGCACCGTGGGGTTCCCCGTTAGCAATTTCCAGGTTGGATAAAAGCCGGAAAGCAATGTGCAGAAAACCACCAGCGCCAGCATAATACCGATCAACTCGGCTGACATGAAATTCCGGGCTGACAAATGAAGTGAATACAGATCATTTATAAAGAGAAGAATCACTTCTATTATTCCTATGGCAAGAAGTAGTGCAATTAAGGTTTGAAAGAAATATTCTCCCATATATCTGACAAACATTTGTCTGAATGTTGCCCCATGAATTCTCATTATTCCCACATTTCTAATTCGTGAAAAAGAAAGAGCCGTTGATATATTCATGTAGTTAAAGCAGGCAAGAAAGATTACCACCCAAGAAACCCCGGATAAAATATCCAGGTAATCTTTCCTGATACCAGGCTCCATCGCATCACGCAGGCCGGATTGCAAATGGACTTTCTGAATGGGGTCTAGTGTAA
>CAYGOW010000074.1:0-9946 GCA_964351425.1 uncultured Roseivirgaceae bacterium | reverse complement strand
TTCACTTATAGTTGAAATGGCTTCCTGTTTCATCAGGTAAGGAATTACTTTATCTGTAACTGCCTGCTCCAGTAACTGCAGGAGGTTGTCAGGCGATGCATTACTTCGCACATACGTATGCATGACATTCCATGTCCAGATATCGCTTTCACTGAATTCATCCCACATAGAAACCATGATGTCAAAATCCATATGTGAATTCTCAGGCATATCCTTGAAGATTGCGGTAATTTTCCACAAGGTGCCCCCATCTTTCCCTCCGAGAATAAGCCGACCAATCATGTCTTCCGGGTTTACTTGTCCGAAGTACCTGGCGAGGGCAGTTTCGCTAAGAACAATATTTCCAGGCTCTTTAAGTGCATCGGAGGATCCTGCAAGTAACCTGTCCTGGAATACAGTGAAAAATTGATCATCAGCAATGAATACGTTCGTTTCCCTGAAAACACGTGAAGAATCATTGTCGGGCCGGAGGGTGAAATGAGACCAGTTAACCAGCCGGGTCACCGCATCAATTTCCTCGTAATCATTCAGATAGTCTGCTAATGGGGGCGGTGCGGTTGCAAATGCGACTAATTCATCTTCTTCCCAAACTGTCCCAACCCGGTAAATAGAATCAAAATCTGTCCAGAAGGTATCGTAATTTCTCTGCTGATGGATGAAAAGATACAACAGAAGGAAGACCGCCAATCCAAGGGCAAGCCCTGAAAGATTGATCACGGAATACGCAAGGTGTTTAGTGAAAAAACGGTATGACTCTCGAATATACTTCATATGTATTCGCAAACAGGCGAAGAATATGCCAACATTTTAATCATTTGATTATCAATACTTTAAAATACTTCTTTCAAGAAATTGTATCATTTTCGATACACCACCTCGTATGAATTTGATACATTTCCTTATCTTCCATCATGGTTAAAGCTAATATACTGATTGTCGATGATGATCTGGATGTTCTGCAAACAGCCCAGATCATCCTGAAACAGGAATTCAGCCGTATAGAAACACTGGATGACCCAAGAGGTATTCCGGGTAAAATTACCCGGAACACATATGACGCGATACTTCTGGATATGAATTTCCGGAAAGGCCTTAATGACGGACGTGAAGGCATGTACTGGCTGGATCGAATACTGGAAGTGGATAAAGAGGCGGTAGTCATACTTATCACTGCCTACGCGGAGGTGGATCTTGCTGTAAAAGCAATTAAAGAGGGCGCTACTGATTTTATTATGAAGCCCTGGAAGAATCAAAAACTCATTGCCACTGTTCATGCTGCCTTAAAATTGGGTAGCTCCCGAAAGAAGATCCAGCAAATGAGGGATACCCAAAGCCATATCCAGGAATCTTCAGACAGAAGATTTCAGGACTTTATAGGTGAAAGCCCCCAAATTGGCCGGGTCAGGGATTTGATTGATAAAGTCGCCAATACAGATGCCAGCGTTTTAATCCTTGGAGAAAATGGAACCGGCAAGGAGTTGGTCGCACGAGCGATCCACCGCAAGTCACACCGTCACAATGAAGTATTTATGGGGGTCGATCTTGGTGCAATTCCAACTTCCCTCTTTGAAAGCGAATTATTCGGTCATCTACGCGGGGCATTTACAGACGCCCGCGAGAATAAAGCAGGAAAAATACTGGCTGCCAACGGAGGGACACTCTTTCTGGATGAAATTGGAAACCTACCCCCTGAAGGACAGATAAAAATGCTCAGGACACTTCAGAATCGTGAAGTAACGCCGGTAGGTTCTGAAAATTCTGAAGAGGTGGACTTCAGGTTGATATCAGCCACCAATATGCCGGTTTATGACATGATTCAGGAAGGAACATTCCGTCAGGATTTACTATACCGCATTAATACGGTTGAAATAATGCTGCCGGCATTGCGGGAAAGGAAAGAAGATATTCCTCTTCTTGCCCGGCATTTTATTGATATATTCTGTAAGAAATACGGCAAGCCGGTGATGGAGTTGGAAAAAGATTCCCTGCAATCATTGAAGGAGTATCACTGGCCGGGAAATATAAGGGAACTTCAGCATGCCATTGAACGTGCAATAATCCTTAGCGAGAATGCCTCAATCTCTATGGAAGATCTTTTTCCGCGGGCGGCAAATCTACGAGTTAGCGGCAAGGAGCACACCCTGGAAGAGCACGAGAAACAGTATATTCAGCAAGTACTTGATAATAATAACGGCCACGTCACCAATACAGCAAAAACACTTGGTCTGACCCGTACTGCGCTGTACAGACGATTAAATAAGTACGGTTTACAATGAGACATTATTCCATAAAAGTCCTGATCAGAATTTTACTGCTGGCTGTTTTGATTTTCATGACCATACTGGCCTTTATGGACGACAGGATATTCATTAATCGCTTTATACTTCTTATCCTGCTCGGCATTGCACTGTCAGAATTATTCTGGTTTCTTCATTTCACTAACCGTCAGCTCACGCTTTTTATTGAATCCCTTAAAAACAAAGATTATACAATCCATTTTAAACAAAAAGGAACCAGAGGTTCGATTAATTTACTCAACCGGAGTTTTCAGGAAGTAATCCATCAGGCACGCAAGGAACGTACGGATCAGAAAGGTCAGGACCAATTTCTGGAATTGGCCTTTGATCATCTCAATGCAGGTATTCTCTCGGTTTCAGAGTCCGGCACTATTACCCAGATGAATAAAAAAGCAGGAGAATTACTTGGCACAGGCCGATTGCACAGTCTGGATATCCTGGAAAGGATTCATCCCGGATTTAAATCCCTTGTCTCATCCGTAGATAGCCACAATCAGATTCTTGAGCTGAAAATTAATAATCGCCCTATTACCTTATCCCTGCGCGCTACCCGCCTGAAAATTGTAGAAGAAGAATTCAAACTGATCGTATTCCATGACATCAGGGGAACCCTGGAGGCAAAAGAGATTGAATCATGGACTCGACTGATTCGTATTCTCACGCATGAAATAATGAACTCGGTTACACCCATTGCATCGCTATCGGAGGCAATGCACCAGCAGTTACTGTCAAAGGACGAAATAAAGCCCAGGCACGAAATATCACAATCTCAACTTCAAGACCTTTCGCTTTCCCTTCAAACCATTAATCGCAGAAGTGAAGGATTACTCAGCTTTGTGGAAGATTATAGAAAGCTGACACGTATTGGAAAGCCTTCCATTCAGCCGGTACAAACAGGAAAATTTGTCGCGCAATTGCTGTCTCTGCTTAAACAGGAAATCACCGCGCGGGGTATTACGGTAAAACAAACTATTGACCCGGAATCTGTGATCCAGATTGATCCGGTTCTGATTGAACAGGCGCTCATCAACATTCTTCGAAATGCAATGGACGCCCTGGAAAATATAGCTGATCCGGAAATCACCGTAGAATTCAAAGAGGATTCAGGATACCATTGCTTGATAATAAAGGATAATGGGAACGGAATTTCGCCCGACGAGCTAAAAGAAGTATTCGTACCGTTCTTTACTACAAAAAAATCAGGATCGGGTATTGGACTTAGCCTTGCCAGGCAAATTTTACATGCGCACGGAGGCACTATACAACTTGACTCAAACGTTACCCATGGGACTGTTTGTTCATTGTTTTTACCCGCTAACACCTAAAACCCATTAATGGATCACTACAAGGTACTTGAAATTAGTCAACAGGCATCCGAAGCAGAAATCAGACTGGCATATAAACGGCTTGCTAAAAAATATCACCCGGATGTAAACCCATCCCCGCACGCACATACACTGTTTCAGCAAATAAGTGAAAGCTACCGCGTACTCTCTGATACAGGACAACGGGCGAGGTACGACGCATCACGTCAAACCACCTACAGCTATCGGCAAACACCTCCACAACAGCCCCGTCGGGACTCCCAAACAGCCCATCGGCGCAATCCCCACAGTTACCGCTCTCGTCCTCCACAACGCCAGGAAGACCTGATCAGGCCTTATATGAAATATGCCTATGCCGTATCCTGGGTTGGATTCTTTCTTGCCTTGTCTCTGCTGGCAGACTTCGTCGCCCCAAATAAGATAAATCAGGAAACTATCACAGAATCCTACGTTCTGCCGGGAGCACCCTACCAGGCAGAATACGGACGACCCCAACTCATCTACACCAGCGAAGGAACACGAATGGAGGTTCGTGCAGGCAAGGAGACCATTGTTTTAACTAGTGGTGTGGCCGAAGTTGAAAAATCATTTCTCTTTAACTTTCCCCGTCAAATCAATGTACAAAACGGAGTGTCGCTAAAACCCCTCGTATTACTTTATGCCCACTTGTCGTTTTTTCCCATACTCCTGTTTATTTTCAGTTTCATGGGAAGCTTCATTCGGCGTGAAATCGTTTTTGATTTTAATGTGTGTCTCGTAACCGGCGTATTGACAATCATTACCCTGGTCATGATCATCACCACCGCATAGTTTTTTGCCAACGGGTCTGGCGAACCGGTAAAATCTGGTAATTTTGTGCCTTCAACTGGATAACGTTCACGCATGGCACACTATAATTTCCTGGAAACAGAAAGTAAATGGAGAAAATTCTGGCAGGAGAATGACATTTATAAGGTAGACAATAAATCTGCCGACCCCAAATACTACGTACTGGACATGTTCCCGTACCCCTCCGGTGCAGGTCTTCACGTTGGCCACCCGCTTGGCTATATCGCCTCGGATATTGTCAGCCGCTACAAGCGCCTGAAAGGATATAATGTACTTCATCCGATGGGATTTGATTCGTTCGGTCTGCCGGCAGAACAATACGCGATTGATACAGGCCAGCACCCCGCCATCACTACGGAAAATAACATCACCAGGTACAAGGAGCAACTTCAGAATCTGGGTTTCTCCTTCGACTGGAACCGTGAAGTACGTACCAGTGATCCTTCTTTTTACCGGTGGACACAGTGGATCTTTATGCAGCTCTTTACTAGTTGGTACGATAAAAAAGAAGACAAAGCCAGGGACATCAATGAACTTATCCAACAATTTGAATCCTCGGGAAATAGCCAGGTCAATGCGGAATGTGATGAAGACACGCCGGATTTCTCTGCTTCGGATTGGAATTCTTTTTCAGAAAAAGAAAAGGATAAGATGCTCCTCAAATATCGCCTGACCTATTTGGCGGACATGATGGTCAACTGGTGTCCCGCTTTGGGCACCGTCTTGTCGAATGATGAGGTAAAAGACGGGTATTCAGAGCGAGGCGGACATCCGGTTGAACGGAAAAAAATGATGCAATGGATGATGCGCATCACCGCCTACGCAGACCGGTTGTTGTCCGGACTTGATACGATCGACTGGCCCGAGCCATTGAAGGAGATGCAGCGTAACTGGATTGGCAAATCAATTGGAGCCGAACTTAATTTTGATATCATTGGCCATGACGGGGAAATCCGGGTTTTCACCACACGTATCGATACTGTATTTGGTGTAACTTTTCTTGTCCTTGCGCCTGAGAGTGAACTGGTGGCTGACATTACGACTGCAGAGCAAAAAGATAAAGTGGAGGCCTATATTGCCAAAGCAATCAATCGCTCGGAACGTGAACGTCAGATGGATGTGAAGACCATTTCCGGAGAATTTACCGGTGCCTATGCCAAACATCCCTTCAGCGAGGAAAAAATTCCCATCTGGGTCGCCGACTATGTGCTCGCGGGATACGGAACAGGCGCCGTTATGGCGGTTCCTGCCGGTGATCAGCGGGATTACGATTTCGCTAAACATTTTGGATTGCCCATCACCCCGATAAATGATTCAGCGGATATCAGCGAACAAGCGGATCCAACCAAAGAAGGAATCGTTATCAACTCAGGTTTTCTAAACGGGTTATCCCCCATTGAAGCGATGCAAAGGGGTGTCGAAGAAGTAGAAAAACAAGGGATTGGTAAAGCGAAAATCAATTTCAGAATGCGCGATGCGATATTCACACGCCAACGATATTGGGGCGAACCACTTCCCGTTTATTATGAAAATGAAATTCCGCGACTTTTACCCGAATCAGAATTGCCCCTTGTTTTACCTGAAGTGGATAAATATTTGCCGACGGAAGATGGTGATCCCCCTTTAGGACGTGCCGATAATTGGGCGAGCAAGAACGGGCACCCCCTCGAATTAAGCACCATGCCGGGCTGGGCCGGTTCCAGCTGGTATTTCTTCCGGTATATGGACCCTAACAATTCCAAGGAATTTGCGGGCGAGGATGCCTTATCCTACTGGGAGAATGTGGATCTGTATATCGGCGGATCCGAACATGCCACGGGGCATTTGCTTTATTCCCGGTTCTGGACAAAATTCCTGAAGGACCGTGGATACGTGAAGGTGGAAGAGCCCTTTAAAAAACTGGTTAACCAGGGAATGATCCAGGGACGATCCAATTTTGTATATCGCGTCAAAGGATCCGATACATTTGTGACATTCTCCAGACGAAAGGATTACGATACGATCCCTATGCATGTGGACGTGAATATCGTGGACAATGACATCCTTGATTTAGACAAATTCCGAACATGGAGACCAGAGTTAAAAAACGCAGAGTTTGTACTGGAAGAAAACGGTGATTACCAATGTGGCTATGAGATAGAAAAAATGTCGAAGAGCAAGTACAACGTAGTCAATCCGGATGATATTATTACCCAGTACGGGGCAGATACCTTGCGTTTATATGAAATGTTCCTGGGACCATTGGAGCAATTCAAGCCATGGAATACAAATGGGATTGACGGTGTATTCAAGTTCCTCAGGAAATTCTGGAACCTATATCATAATGAAGCCGATGAGTTTTATGTCTCAAAAGACAAGGCTACCGATGAGGAATTGAAGATTCTTCACAGGACTATAAAAAAGGCACAGGAGGATATCGAGAAATTATCATTTAATACCAGTGTCAGTGAATTTATGATCTGTGTCAATGAGCTGACCGCATTGAAGTGCAATAAATTTGAAATCCTGGAGCCACTCGCTATTATAGTTTCCCCTTATGCACCACATATAGCAGAAGAAATATGGCATAAACTCGGACACACGTTCAGCATTACCAAAGCTACCTTCCCTCAACTTGAAGAAAAGTATCTGATAGAGGAGAGTCATGAATACCCCATATCTGTAAACGGGAAAATGAGAGCGAAAATGAATTTTCCTCTTGATATGTCGAGAGAAGACATTACTGAGAAAGTATTGGCTTCCGATTTAATTCAGAAATGGCTGGAAGGAAAGGAACCAAAAAAGGTGATCGTTGTACCGAAGAAGATTGTTAATGTAGTTGTCTGATTAAACCTTCCGATATATTGATTCAAGGTTAGCTCTGTAAACCTCACCATTAAACTTTTCGCGGACCGTTACCAATCCGGATGCTGCCAATGGCCTGAAGGATTCCGGATCACTGATGATTTCTTCAATGATGGCTTGTAATTGCTTAGGATTCTCTTTATCAATGAGTATTCCATTTTTTCTATTCTGAATAACTTCAGGGATCGATCCTACCGGTGTTGTGATACATAAGGCCCCAACCGCCATCGCTTCGAGTAATGACATTGGCAACCCTTCATACAGAGAAGGTAACAAAAACACATCCGACGAATTAAGTGCACTCCATTTATCCTCTCCAAGTACGACACCGCCAAACTCAAATTTATCTCCCAGAACCTCCTCGCATGATGAACGATAAGAATCCGTTAGGGGGCCATTCCCATAAAGAATATACCGGTATGAAACCCCATTATTACTTATGGCTGAAAGCGCCGTCAGAATATCCTCCAAACCTTTGTAATGATCGATACGACCGAGATAAATAAACCGAAGTGGTGAACTATGCAGCTTTTCTTTCGGCTTTGGAATATCGGAAAAATCAAGTGCATTCTGTAAAATATGAATGTTATTCAACCCATACTTATCAGCCAATTGTTGTTTTTCCACCTTACCTAAAACGATAATTTGGTCGGCCGCCCCCAGCATATACCTTATCATTCTACCCGTTACAGGATCGGGATTATAGGTCAGGTATTTGCCGCCATGAATATGTAACACAATTGGAATATTTCGTTTCCTTGCCATTCTTACAAAAAGTATATCCCTCGCTACTGCGTTTCTTTCAAGCGCTGAATTTACATGAATTATATCCAGGCCTCCAGCGGCTATTCTTTTCTTAAAGGCCTGAAGAATTTTATAAAAGCCAGTAAACGCAGCTATTTTTGATTTTTGTTGTTCACCACTTCGAGCGAAATACTCCATTTCAGGAAAAAGCGCCAATATCGTATTGGCGACTGTAATTATTCCCCCAAGTCTTTTTTTATCATAGATATTCGGACCGGTTAGAAGTACTTTCATCTGAATAAATTAGTTATATACAGAAAATATATAGCGCGTTTCAGAACGAAAGACCTCGTCTGAATTCAGCCGTGTACCAGGAAATACAGGATGATTTGGAGAATCGGGATAATGCTGCGATTCAATGCAAAAGGCCATCCTTGGCCCATACTGTTTCCCTTTGCCCTTCAAGTCAGCATCCATAAAATTACCAGTATAAAACTGAACGGATGGTTCTGTCGTTTCTACCCTCATCATTCGGCCGGATTGTGGATCAAAAATGGTTGCAACTGATTTTAATTCCCCGTCGTACTCATCAATGATAAAACAATGGTCATAGCCGCCGCCACGCTTCATTTGCTGATCCTCAGATTCAATATCCTGCCCGATCGCTTTTACTTCGGTAAAATCAAACGGGCCGCCGTTGACCTTCAATAAATTTCCTGTAGGAATCAAATCTTCATCGATTTCCAGCACCCAGGTGGCATTGAATTTTGCTTTGTGCGCATGGATATCTTCAACGGCGCCGTTTAAATTAAAATAAGAATGCTGCGTGAGGTTTAGTACTGTCGGCCGGTCGGATTCCGCCTGATAGCGAATGGACAGTTCGTTATTCTCGCTTAGCAAATAAATAACCGATACAGAGAGTTCTCCCGGATACCCTTCTTCCATATGCGGACTTGTATAGGTCAGCCGCACCCCTCTTCCCTCCTCATCATCGTACCACGAAGCTTCCCAGAGCTTTTTATCAAAACCTTCCTTACCACCATGTAAATGATGATTTCCGAGATTTTTTGCCAGAAAATAATCCTCCCCATCCAACCTGAATTGTCCGCCGGCAATCCGATTGCCATACCGTCCGATTATCGCGCCAAAATACGGGTGCCCCTTTAAATAATCATCCAGGGTATCAAACCCAAGGACCACATCATCACTCTTACCATCCCGATCAGGCATCTCCAGTGAGGTGATAATTCCGCCATAGTTCATCACCCGTAAAGTACCCCCGTTGGTGTTCTCAATCTGGTAGAGAAAAACATCCTCTCCGTTGGGCAATTTTCCAAAATGACTTTTTTTACGGGTTATATTCATGAATTGACAGGTTGGTGATAAAACTTCCGTCGATGCAAACTACTTATACAGTACTGTATTAAAGGTAGAACCGCGATTTGAGGAGGCAAATTACATTTATTTTTTATATCACGGTAATCCTGATCTAAACTGAATGGGATTAAAAGAAAAGATCCCATGCTTTCGCACGGGATCTGGTTGGTAAATCACAGGTTAAGGAAATTTACTCGTATCGTAAAGAGTTTACCGGATTGGATTTAGCCGCCTGATACGACTGGTATCCCACTGTTAGCCAGGCAACAACAATCGCTATGAGTCCGCCCAGAATGAAAATCCACGGACTGATTTCAATTTTTGATTGAAACTCGTCCAGCCATTTATTCATTATATACCAGGCTGGTGCAACGGCGAGTACAAAAGCGAGGATTACCAGTTTGATAAAATCAAAGGACATACTTCCTATAATACTCCATTCGCTTGCCCCCAATACTTTTCTCACGCCAATTTCTTTTCGTCTTTGTTCGGCGATAAAGGATGCCAGCCCAAAGAGACCCAAACAGGCAA
>CAYGOW010000073.1:11049-11860 GCA_964351425.1 uncultured Roseivirgaceae bacterium | reverse complement strand
CGGTTCAAAAATTGTCCCGTTTTTAATAAACAAGTCGATCAATTCCTCTTCATTCATAGGTCCTTCCATGAAGGTGGGATAATCTTCAGCGTTTGTAAAATTATACAGCCCGCTGCGATGGCGCAGAAGATGCTCAATGGTGATGTCCTGGCTATTTGGCAGGTTCGGATAGAATTTAGCCAATGGCGTTTCCAGCGACAGTTTGCCTTCATCAACCAATTGCATAATGAGCGTGGCGGTGAACGTTTTGGAGATGGAACCGATTCGGTAAACGGTTGCCGGTCCTGCGGAGGTGTTGCTTTCGATATCCGCTAAGCCGATCGATCGTTGGTATACTTCTTCGCCATTCTTGAAAATTGACACGCTGCCCATCCCTTCCTCATTTGATTCCAGGTGGTCGAAGTATGTGTCTAATTTTTCGGTATCCAGGGACTGGGCAGAACTGATCAATGAGGCGCCTGATAACAGGGCCACGATAAGTGTACGTAAATAGGGCATAGGTAATATCCCTGCGGATGAACGGTTTGTTTTACGCCTGATTACATGTTCGATATCGCACATGGGGTGTTCAATATAGCACAATATAATTCGTTTAACCGGCTAAAAATCAATGATTAGGGGGAATCAGGATATTGGCACTGCCTTTGTCATAGGATGAGTCAAACAACAACCTCATGATCAAAAACTACCTAACCACAGCCATACGGTATTTTATGCGCAACCGGTTTTTTTCTCTGTTAAATATCCTTGGATTAGCTGTAGGATTCTCTTGCAGTTTGCTCCTCGCCATGTTTGTTTGGCAGGAGGCGAC
>CAYGOW010000073.1:3100-11039 GCA_964351425.1 uncultured Roseivirgaceae bacterium | reverse complement strand
AATAAGGATCGGATCGCCCGCCTCATCACGGATTTTAAAATGGGTGATTACACAGCTAAAACCGCAGTAAGTGGCGCTAAAGGGGGGCCATTATTTGTGCAGGATTTGCCTGAAGTGGTCAATGCGGTTCGTTTTAATAAAATACCGGTAGTCGTTACCCGGGAGAATAATCAATTTGAGGAATCTGAATTTCTTTGGGCTGATAGCTCTTTCTTCGATGTATTCTCCTTTGATTTACTCAAGGGAAACCCTGCCACCGCACTTAGTGCACCTAAAAAAATCGTTATCACCCCGGAAACCGCGGCCCGATATTTTGGGCAGGAGGATCCGATAGGGAAAACGCTGCTTGTAGATAACAGGACGGAATACGAAGTAACGGGTATCGTGGAGGCAGCGCCGTTGAATTCTCAGATAAAATATGATTTAATTGCTTCGTTCTCCACGCTTCGGGCTTCTCAAAACCCACAATGGTTTCCTGCCAATTATTACACCTATTTACTACTGAATCCTGGAACCGATGTGTCTGTACTTGATGCAAAACTGTCTGATTACATGGCCACGAAAGAGGAGGAGACCGGGATGACCGGTGAGAATTATCTTACCTACCATCTGGAGAAACTGGAGGACGTCCATTTGACTTCGGATTATCCCGGACTAGTTCCTAATGTAGACAAGCGCTACGTGATCATCTTCTTTATTGTTACCATCCTTATTTTATCCATTGCCTGTATTAATTATATGAACCTGGCCACGGCCCGTGCAGCAGACCGGGGAACGGAGGTTGGTGTTCGAAAAGTGATGGGTGCACAGCGCAGCCAGCTTTTCTGGCAGTATATTACCGAATCGGCATTGAGTGTAGGGCTGGCTTTATTACTGTCTGTTGTGATCGCTGCCGTTATTCTCCCTTACTACAACAATGCGTTAAACAAAGACTATTCACTGGATATCTTTTTATCCCCGGGACCCCTTGCGATCATTGGAGTAGTTTTATTGATTGTTGCACTTGGCGCCGGGCTTTATCCCTCCCTGATCCTGACACACTTTAATCCTGTTAAAACATTGAAGGGTTCATTCAAGACCTCCAGGGCCGGGTTGGGGCTGCGCAGGGTACTTGTTGTATTCCAGTTTGTGGTTTCGGCCGGACTCATTATTTGCAGTCTGGTGATCTACCAGCAGATTCAATTTATTCAAACCAGCGACGTAGGCTATACAAAGGAGTTTGTTATCGCGCAGGGTGTGGATGATGACGTAGTCAATGCCTATTCCGCTCTTCAATCACAAATGGAATCACTTCCACAGGTCGAAGCGATGACGCTGATTTATGAAACTCCGACTTCTATTGACTGGAGGGACGGTTTGGTGACTAATGAAGGTGAGCAGATTTTGATTACGGCAAACCCGGTGGAAAAGGATTATTTAAAAACATTCAATATCAACCTGATTGCCGGTAAGGATTTCTCCAGGCAGGATCAGATGCAGGCGTATTCGGATAGTGCCCAGGCTTTAAACATGAAGGGGCGAAACATTATAATCAACGAAAAGGCCGCAGAGGAAATGGGTTGGACCGCAGAGGAGGCCATTGGTCAGAAGATTGAGTTTAAAGGTAAGTCCACGATAATTGGCGTAACGGATAATTTCTATTTCGGTCCGGTGCATGAGGAAGTAGGGCCATTATTTCTCTTTATTGATAAGATGTACAATCAGGTAGCTTTCCGTATGTCGGGTAACAACCTGTCAAATACGTTGTCACTGATTGAGCGTGAATGGGAGAAAATAGCGCCACATATTCCATTTGAGCCACAATTCCTGGATGCGGAATTCAATGCCATGTATGAGAATGAGCAGAAACTGGGGATGCTTTTCGCGTTCTTTACCGTGATGGCTGTTATCCTGGGGGCATTGGGATTACTTGGACTCTCCGCCCTGATGATAAGTCACAGGACCCGTGAAATTGGTATTCGCAAAGTTTTGGGCGCCTCGGTCAATCAGATTGTTAGTGTTCTTTCCATGGATTTCATGAAGCTTGTATTGATTGCATTCCTGATCTCTGTTCCCATCGCCTGGTATTTTATGGATCAATGGTTACAGACTTTTGCACATCGGATTTCGATGCCCTGGTACATATTCATCGTCTCTGGATTTGTTCTTCTTTTACTGGCGCTGATTACATTAAGTACCCAGACCATTCGTGCAGCCCTGAGCAATCCGGCAGATGTAATTCGATCCGAATAATCAGATTCGGTTTAATAATTTCATGAGATGGTCCGGAAGGGCCATCTCTTTTTTATTTGAGGAAGGCTGAGGTGGATCGTATTCGGTGTGAAGAGGTAATACACCTGTCCAGACCGGATAGTTTTCATCTTCTTTTTCATCGGACGGCCCGCCGGTCCTGCTTTTACAGGATGCTTGGTCCAGTGAAAATGCCAGAACTCGTGTCGCATGTAATTCGCCCTCTTTAACAGGCCGGAGAGAATCCCACCGCCCAGGAATTATTTTTTCCGTAAATGCATGCAAACTGCTTTCCTTTTCTGCCAAACTGGTTATCTCACGTGGCTTGGCAAATAACACGACGGATGCATAATTCATGCTGTGATGAAAGGCAGACGCGGCTAAAACATATCCATCAAGCTGAAAAACGGTAATACAAACTCGTTGGCCAATAATACGGGACAGAAAATTACTTTTTACAGATCCATGGATTACCAATTCGTTATTATGTAAGACATACGCTGTAGGCAGTGCATATACCTGTCCACCGTCGTAAAATGACAGTGTACATATCGTCGAACTCCCAAGCACTTCCAGAATTTTCTCATGATTGGAAGTTGCCCGGTTGGGTAGTCTTGATGGTTTTAGGCGTGGTGTTTGAGGCATTGGTCTGGTGTTCAGTTACATAAATATAACAGCTCTATAATTATTCAAACACTAGTTTTCGATGTATATTTAATTGGACAATCCAATCTATATGAAATTTTCAAATCGTCTCAGATATTTTCCTCTCGTTCTTTTTTGCCTGGTGATTTTGACCTCATGTCTTTCCCTGCAGGCCGTTTCTCAAACTACTTTGCTTCTTGTTCGGCATGCCGAAAAAGCGGCTGAACCCGCCAATGATCCGGCGCTGACGGATTTTGGCCGTAAACGCGCCATTTTACTACGTGATTTATTGTCTTCCGAGGACGTTTCAGCCATTTACTCTACACCATTCAAGCGTACAAGGGAAACGGTCCGGCCTCTGGCAGATGCCCAGGGAATTTCTATTAAGGAATATGATCCCAGGCGCAGCGCAGCGGAATTTTTACAGGAAGTAATCACGGAGAATGAAGGAGGTGTTGTCGTAATCAGCGGGCACTCCAATACCATTCCGATGATGCTGAATGAATTGACCAATAGTACCACCTATGAACAGTTTGATGAGGCAGCTTACGACAACTTGTTTGTGGTTACTACTTCGGAATTAGGTGAGGCATCGATCGTACATTTAACTTTTCGACCCACGGAGTAAGGGAACATAACCGTACGTTTAATTTACCAGGTTTTTTCCAGTTCTTTCTTCGGTACGTTTGCCTCCATCGGGCTTACTGTGGGATCTTTCTCAGGTGATGGGAAGATATGCAAGGAGGTAACTTTAAAATCTGCATACGTATATAGTTCATCCGGTAAATGCCACCTTGCCTGCACCCTGGTTGGAGCCAGTAGTCCGTTGAAGTGTTTATAGTGGCTCACTTTCCCCGACCATTTCATACGCTTACCATTTTCCTTGAATCGCATACAGGTGACAGTTTCTATCAGGTCATCCTCGTTGAAATCTATGGTCATAGGAATACTAAAGTCCTTATAATGAAGGGTGAGCTGGCTGGACTGATCATTTATGACCTCCCAACGAAACAGGTTCTGGTTTAATAGGTTGGTTGGAAACCAAGAATGCTCTCCCATCCAGCGCTGAAGCTCCCCTTCATCAATTTGCGTTCCTTTACTGGTAACGATAGGAATGACTGAAAATAGGCGGACTTTTAATCTACCTTCATCCGCAAAGTATCGGTCATCTGCCTGAAATAGCGTTGTTTTTCCCCGCCAGATAAATCCGGGCCTTTGTGTGGTGAAATATTGGGTACCCTTGATATCCACCCATCCTTTTGACGGGTTTGTTTTAAATGTACCCGTATGGGTTAGTTCCACAAACTGGATAATCGGGAATCCCTCGGGGATTACTTTAAGCAGGTATCGCTGGACCGGTTCGGGCAAGCCGGCAACCATCGTCGGGTTGAAACGAGTGACATCATTTCCTTCGGCTGTCTGCTTTAAGGAGCGTATGTCCGTTAAATACTTTACCTTGTTCAGGTAAATTATCATGGCCCAGGTGACCAGTACGCATAGGAATATGGTTGCAGCGATTGCCATCGAATTATTTATCAATGGCAAGATAGCAGGGTAAGATGAAAGGCGAACTCATGTATGTCATTCGGCGGGATGAGTTTCATCATGGAATGATCCGTCCGTCTTCCATGGTGATGATTCTATCGGTTTTTTCGGCAAAATCGTGATCATGGGTGACGACCAGGAGCGACATATGCTTCTCATGGCTTAACTGATCCAGGATATTGAAAACATTTTCAGAGTTTTTTGAATCCAGGTTGCCGGTAGGTTCGTCTGCCATGATGATGGCCGGGTCATTGATCAGAGCCCGTGCAATGGCGACCCGCTGTTTTTGTCCGCCCGATATCCGGGATGCCAGCTTATCCGTTTGTTCATGGATGTCGAGCAATTTTAATTTATCCATAGCATCCTGCCGGATTTCCTCCTCGCTTTTCTTCCCAAGTTTAAGTGCGGGAAGCATCACATTTCGTAAAACGGTAAATTCTGGCAGGAGATAATGAAACTGAAATATAAATCCGATGTGTTTATTTCGGATGGCAGATAACTGGTCATTTGTTTTTCCTGTGACTTTCTCACCGGCGAGTTCCAATGTACCCTCATAGTCTGTGTCCATGGTAGACAGAATGTAGAGAAGGGTGGACTTACCGCATCCTGACTTACCCATGATGGATACAAATTCTCCTTTTTTGATGGAGAATGAAATATCCTTTAAGACATGAAACATGACCGGAACCCGGAAATACTTGTTAATATTTTCGGCTACCAAAACATTGCTGTGATGATCGATTTTCATGTTCCCCGAATGATATCAACCGGATCAATTTTTTGGGCTCGTCTGGATGGAAAATAGCCGGCCAGGAATGTGGCGATTAGTGCGAAGACAATGCCAATTGCGTAATACAATGGCTGAAAATTTATCGGATATGTTTCCACGGTTGGAAGGGCCTCAATTTCAAAAGGGGTATGATCGATCAGGACGGAAACACCAAAACCGAAGATAAGTCCGAGGACTCCTCCTACAAGGCCGATGATCAACGCCTGACTTATGAATATTCGCTTTACATCCTTTCCTGAGAAACCCGTTGCTTTCAGTATGGCGATATCGTTCATTTTCTCATATATCATCATGTTGAGAATATTGTAGATACCAAAGCCAGCCACCACCAGCAATGTAATCGAGACTGCGTAGGTGATGATGTTTCTTATGGAGTTACCTGCCTCGAACTGTGCATTAGCGGTGTTCACGTCGATGGCCGTCAAGTCGAACTGCCTGGATAATTCTGTGGCCATACTCGTCGCCAAGTTGATGTCTTTGAGTTTGACGTGGATATCGGTAACGTAATTATTGCCCTCCTGCATCATGCGCTGGGCCATTTTAACATTGGTGTAACTTTGAACATTATCAATTTCTGCGATTCCGCTTTGATAAAAGGCGATCACTTTCAGCTGAAATTTTCCGCCGGAGGGAGTGGATATCTGCAACCGGTCGCCCACATCAAGCGACATTTTATCCGCCAGTCCCGCACCAAGGATGATGCCATTGTCATTGCGTATAAGGTCCCCGGGATCTCCGTTGATGATATAATTATCCAGGTTAAACAAACGCATTTCCTCAATGATATCAACCCCATTTATCAATCCATTTAATTCAATGGACCCCGAAACATAGAACACCTGTGCCTGTACCTGCGGAGTGACACCCTCCACCCGATCATCCTGGCGAATGTACTGAATGATCGGCAGGGCATTGTGGATTCTGATCTGGTTTTGCTTTGGTTTTACAGACCGTATGATGCGGGTGTCCCGGGCAAATTCTTCCAATAGGTCAATGGGCTGTTTATCTGATGGTTTAAGCTCATTATATAAATGAATGTGAGGCGTTCTGTCCAACACCAGCCCGTCAAGCATTTTATTCAACCCGGTCATGAAACTGACCAGGATTATAAACGTACCAATGCCAAACGTTACCCCCAGGGCTGCAATCGACGATTGTTTGAAGCGCGAAAAGAGGTGTGTCCTCGAAATGGATATGATTAATGGCCAGTTCACTCAGGTTTGTAAATGAATGTTGTTGAATCAATTCCTGAAATAATTTCTACTTCCTCCATACTCATCAAGCCTGTTTCCACCTGTACGAGACCCTCTTCGGTGCGGACTTGTGTTTCTCCAACCAGATAATTTCGTGGAATAAGCATTACTTTTTGCTTTCGCTTTATGATAATATTGGCTTCTCCGGACAAGCCAGCATATAGCGTCTGGGGTGCTTCGTCAAAGACAGCTTCTACAGTAAAGGTTTGTGTTCGTTCATTTTTCTGTGGAAGAATACGGGTGATGTGTGCAGTAAAAGCTTCCCCCTCAAAGGCATCAAGGGTTATGACGACGACCTGGCCCTCCGATAACCGGGAAATGTCGACTTCATCAACGAGCATCTCGATGATGAAATCCGAATTACTTCCGATGGCCGCTACAGGTTCCTGAAAGTTGACAAATTCTCCAACTTCTTTATACAAGCCATACACCTTCCCGGATATTTTACTGGTTACGGTATAATCATCTGCGTTGGAAAGCGTGACTTCATAATTATTCCGCGCTTGTTTCAGCTGTGTTTCAAGTTGAATGGTGGTGCGCAGCCGCTCATTCTCCAGGCGGGTAAGGCTTTTTTGATATATTTCATAGGCCAGCTTACGCCTGTCATATTCGGAGTCTGTACCAATATTACTTTCATGGAGCCGCTTTTGGCGCATGTAGTCAATAGAATCCTGCTTTAAATTTAAACGGGCTACCGCGATGTCATCCTCAATTCGCTTTAAAATAGCCGCTTTACCATTATATTCTTCTTCAGCCAGTTCGAGTGCAAGCCTGGCGTTTCGTACGTTGAGTTCCGGAGCCGTATTGCTTATGTGCATGATTGGCTGACCGGTTGAGACGATATCCCCTTCATTCACGAAAATGTTCTCCACAATCCCGCCGACCACAGCATGGGAGCGGTAAAGGCTGTCTGGGAGAACGACCACGGTGGCATAAACTGACTCCGTGATAGCACCTATGGAAGGCCTGATACGCTCATCTTCCTTGGAACAGCTGATGAGTAACAGAAGGGACAGGAGAAGGGTGATATTTCGAAGCATAGAATGCGGTAACTGTGTGTCATGAAGTTAGACATATTCCGGAAACCGGCCTACAGGTGTGGTCAAGTGTCGTACTGATTTGTGTCATAATTGTGAAGCCTTCTGATGAAACAGGGAGGCATGACGAACATCATACCCGATCAATTCTACCGTCATCGCAGAAAAGGGAATAATTTATGAACATGGTATGAACAAAACAATAAAAGCCATGACTGACGAATTGCATATTGAACTTCATCAGGATCACCGGAATTGGACATCTGATCTTGACATGTGGAAAGAAGACCTTAAAATGTGGCGGGAAGAAATTGATGCCCTCAATGCGTCACTTATTTATATCGGTCAGGCGGTTACCCGACATGAAGAAGCGCTTGGCGCCCATGAGAGTAGTCTGAAGTCGCACAGGAATCAAATTGTCAAGCATGAAAGAGACATTA
>CAYGOW010000073.1:413-3090 GCA_964351425.1 uncultured Roseivirgaceae bacterium | reverse complement strand
TTCCTGAGGGATCTGCACTTGATGGTATCATGACCAAAGCACATTACAAGGAAGAAGGTAACCACATATTGTACGCCGACGCGCATGAGCGACTGAAGAAGTTTCATCACCGGATGATGGTGTTAACAAAAGAATTGAGAAAAGCGCTGGAAGTAGTGGATTAACTGGAAGCAGTAGTCTCTTCACTAAAGCTCGGCATCATAACAGTTTAATATGACCTGCTGTCCCCAGAGATCAGTTTCCTGTCGTTTTGTAATTTGGAAACCATGCTTTCGGTAAAGGGCGGCGGCTGTTTCAAGTTCTTCGGTCGTCAGTAAATAAACATTGGTATATTTCTTCTCCCGGCAGAAGGACATGGCTTCATGCATCAACCTCTTGCCAAGACCCGAGCCGCGTTCCCGGGGGTCGACAAGAAAATACCGAAGTTGAGCTACGCGACCCGAACGGCCAACGATGACTATGGTTCCAATAATTGTATTATTCTTTTCGGCTATCCAGACTCTGTCTTTTTCTGGGTCATATTGATCCAGAAACTCGTTAAACTCCCGGGCGACATAACGTTCAAAATGGCGGTCATAGCCACACTGTTCGTGATACAACTTTCCATGCATGTAGGTAATGTACCCCATATCGCCTGGTATCATATGCTGACGAATGGTAATATTTTTGGGGAGGGTCTCTTTTAGCATGGTATCATATTGTTTAGAGTAAGTTACTAATTTTTTAAAAATATAGGAGGCGCTTTATGATGAATATCAAGGTGTGATCAGGGAGTAAATCATGGGAGAATGCCTTTATATCATGGACCTTTAGGATGTCACGAAAACCTGTTCCAAGAAGGCTCGGGAAAACGTATTCAATACGTATGTGAGCAGTGGACAGATACATCGGGTTGTTAACTAAATTCAGCGTAATGCGCATAGCGAATAAAGAAATATTTATACTGGTAATCATAACTGTCCTGATCATTATTTTTAGTCTGATGAATACGCTTATGTAATCATGGCAGAAATCGGGCAGATAAATGAGGCATATTCAGTAGGGTTTTCTCAATTGACTTCCCGCATGGATATTGACTTCTCCAAGGGGCTGAGCACTACGGAAGCAGATCGCCGATTGCAGCAGCATGGCCCCAATGTGCTTCATGACCGAAAGCCATACAACCCGCTTTTTGTCTTTTTTCACCAGTTCAAAAACTCCATTGTCATCCTGTTGCTGGTGGCCGCGGTGATTTCATTTTTCTTTGGTGATTATATCGAAATGATCGCCATTCTCCTGGTCATCCTGATCAATGCGGTTATAGGGTTTATTCTCGAACTGCAGGCCCATAGGTCGATGGAGGCACTGAGAAACATGGACCGTCAGATAACCCGTGTTTTACGTGATGGCAAACTACGTGAGCTGGATATCAAACAGGTTGTACCGGGGGACGTACTATTTGTAGAGGCAGGTGACCTGGTTGCGGCTGATGCCCGAATTGGTACCTCAACCAACCTGGAGGTTAATGAGTCCCTTCTTACAGGCGAATCTGTTCCTGTGGCAAAAAGTGCGGATGAAATCGGAGGCACGAAGATCATTGCGGAACAGGAGAATATGCTTTTCCGGGGCACGTATGTCACGCGCGGCAATGCTTATGCCCTGGTGACTGCGACGGGTTTGGCGACCGAGATGGGAAAGATCTCGGACATGGTTTTCGAGGCGGAAAAGGATGATGTCCCGCTAAACCGGAAGCTTGATGCCTTGAGTAAGAAATTGATCTGGCTCACACTGGCGATTATGGTTGCTTTCGTACTCATCGGACTCCGTTCCGATAAACCCCTCTACCAGATGATTGAAACCGCCATCGCCCTGGCCGTGGCTGCAATTCCTGAAGGATTGCCCATTGTGGCTACCATTGCCCTGGCCCGCGGTATGTTGCGTCTGGCCGACCAACAGGTCATGGTAAAGAAACTGGCTTCCGTGGAAACCCTGGGAGAAACGGATCTTATCATGACCGATAAAACAGGCACATTGACAGAGAATAAACTTACGGTCAAGGTAGCTGTGTTGCCTGATAAATCGGAAGTGAATGATTCGGATCCGCCGGATGAGGCGGATCACGATGCCTGGTACAACCTGATGCGTGTTGCCATGCTCTGCAATAATGCCGGGATGGGAGAGGAGTCAGCGGGAATTGGCGACCCCCTGGAAGTGGCTTTGCTGGAGTATGTAAAAAACAGTGCGGCTGATCTCTGGAAGGAACGGGAATCGTGGGATAAAATTGATGAGGAGCCTTTTGAAAGCGATACCCGTGTGATGATTACCACACATCGTACGAATGATCGTACCTGGGTGTCCCTGAAGGGTGGCCCCCTGGAAGTATTGTCACGTTGTACTTCCTGCATTGTTTCCGGGGAGGCGATGCCAATGGATGATGAAACGCGTAAGTTCTGGGAGGATAAAACGATCGAACTGGCTCAAAATGGGTATAAAGTGCTAGGCTTTGGTTTTTCTGAGGATACGTCGGCAGATGCTTTTCATTTTGCCGGGTTGGCCGGATTTAGCGATCCGCCCCGCAAAGAAATGCAACGGGCCCAGACCGGAATCCAGCCGGCAGTCGAACTCGGTATCTGGAAAGCCGCTCCAGAAACAGACCGCGGCCTCGTTCCCCTCGGCGATTCCCAGACGCAGGCACTCT
>CAYGOW010000073.1:0-403 GCA_964351425.1 uncultured Roseivirgaceae bacterium | reverse complement strand
CAGCTGGGCCAGCCAGTCCTTCGAGGCGTTCGACACGACCGTCGTGATCGTCGACGACGTTCCGGGCGGACTGATCCTGTTCACCGACGAGTTGCGTGCCGACAGCTCGGCGGCGCTGCGCGCGCTCCGGCGCTCGGGAGTCGACCGGGTGGTGATGGTGACCGGTGATCACCCGGAAACGGCTAAAGCAATAGCTTTACAAATTGGTCTGATCGATGATCCAAGTGCGACAATACTGCATGGAAGCGACCTTCACCTTGATGGTTCCGCTGAGAATACTCTGCCTGAAAATGTCAATGTTTTTTCGAGGGTAAACCCGGGACAGAAGCTGGCACTTATGAAGTATTATCAGCAAAAAGGGTTGATTGTGGCCATGACAGGGGATGGTGTGAATGATGCCCCC
>CAYGOW010000072.1:8444-11926 GCA_964351425.1 uncultured Roseivirgaceae bacterium | reverse complement strand
GCAGGGGCGGAAGAACAAAATGCATTACGCGACTTTTATGAAGTGCAGGATAGTATCTTTTACCGGGATGCTTCCAGGGATGTAGAAATTGCCGCACTTCCTCTTGATGATTACCGTGTGACGGTAATGATCGATTACAATTCACCTGTTTTAGGAAGTCAGCATGCCTCACTCACCAATATATCTCAATTCGAAAAGGAAATTGCCGCATGCCGGACTTTCTGCTTCCTTCACGAATTGGAAATGCTTCATAAAAATAATCTCGTCCGTGGCGGCGATCTCAACAATGCCATTGTGGTGGTTGATCGCGTCGTGGAAGATCACGAACTCGAAAGTATCGCCAAATTATTCAACAAACAGAAAGTTGAAGTGAAAAAAGAGGGCATTTTGAACAACGTTGAACTTCGTTACCGAAATGAGCCTGCACGCCATAAACTATTGGATGTGATGGGCGACCTCGCATTGGCAGGAAGACCCATTAAAGCACAGATCCTCGCGGCGCGACCGGGACATGCGGCCAACGTCGCGTTTGCTAAAAAACTGAAGAAGGCGATGCAAGCCGACTCCAAGAAAAATGTGCCGCGCTACAATCCCAGCCTTCCGCCTGTTTTAGATATTAACCAGATTATCAATATTCTCCCTCACCGGTATCCGTTCCTGTTAATTGATAAGATTATCCATCTGGATGAGGAAAGCGTAGCAGGAGTGAAGAATGTTACCTTCGACGAGCATTTCTTCCTTGGCCATTTTCCTGGAAACCCGGTTATGCCCGGCGTGCTTCAGGTAGAAGCTATGGCACAAATCGGGGGTATCCTGGTACTTAATACGGTCCCGGATCCGGAGAATTACTGGACATATTTCCTGGGCATTGAAAATTTCAGGTTTAGGAAAATGGTTTTACCAGGTGATACTTTAGTAATTAAATGTGACTTGCTGGCACCCATCAAGCGAGGCATTGCAAAAATGTCAGGACGCGCTTACGTCGGAAACACCCTTGTATGTGAAGGGACAATGACTGCTAGCATTGTTAAGAAAGACTCATGAATCAGCCATTAGCATATATTCATCCTCAGGCTAAAATTGCCCGGAATGTCGTTATTGAACCATTTTCTACCATTCATAAAAATGTGGAAATTGATGAAGGAACATGGATCGGGCCGAATGTGACCATATTCGAAGGAGCCAGAATTGGGAAAAATGTCAAGATTTATCCCGGAGCCTCTATTTCCTCCGTACCTCAGGACCTGAAGTACAAGGGAGAAGAAACAGAAACCTACATTGGCGATAATACGGTCATCCGTGAATATGTAACAGTTAGCCGCGGCACGGATGATAAATGGAAAACCGTAATTGGAAGTAACTGTCTTTTGATGGCATACGTTCACATCGCGCATGACTGTACGGTTGGTAATAATTGTATTCTGGCCAATGCTGTGCAGATGGCCGGACATGTAACCGTCGAGGATCATGCTATTATCGGGGGGTCCAGTGCACTGCATCAATTTGTAAAAGTGGGTGCCCATGTCATGATTTCCGGTGGTTCATTGGTTCGCAAAGATGTCCCCCCTTATACTAAAGCAGCCCGGGAACCTCTAACCTATTGTGGAATCAATTCAATTGGTTTGCGACGCCGGGGATTTAATTCGGATAAGATCAGTGAAATCCAGGAAATCTATCGCTACCTGTTCATGAAGGGTTTGAATAACTCCAAAGCACTCGACCTGATTGAAGTAGAGCTTCCTCCTTCAAAAGAACGTGATGAAATTATTCATTTCATTCGAAACTCCGACCGGGGAGTAATGAAAGGATATTCCTACTAAACACTATGGATATCCACCTGAATCATGTGGGTAAGAAGTTTAACCGGGAATGGCTTTTTAAGGACATAAACCACTCGTTTACACAAGGTTCAAGCCATGCGATCATAGGACCTAATGGGTGCGGGAAATCAACCTTCATCCAGCTTATAGCAGGAAATCAACTGGCGTCTTCTGGTTCAATACATTATGAATCCTCTGAAAAGGGAAAGATCCCTGCAGAAGAAGTATATAAAGAGATGGTCATCACAGCCCCTTATCTCGAACTCATTGAAGAATTCACCCTTTCAGAGGCCATCGATTTTCATTTCAAATTCAAGGAATTAAGAGAAGGTGTAACCTGTGAAGATCTTATCGAAATAGGCTATTTCGAAGGCGCCCAAAATAAATACATCAGAAACTTTTCATCGGGGATGAAGCAACGGTTAAAGCTTCTGTTAGCCTTTTATTCGAGGGCTTCCCTTGTCTTGTTGGATGAGCCTACGACTAACCTGGATAAAACAGGAGTCGACTGGTATCAGGCACAGGTCAATTTGCTGAAAAACGCTTTAATACTCGTTGCCTCCAACCAATCACATGAGTATGAATTCTGTAATTCTCAATTGGCACTGGAAAAGTTTAAACCTTGATAAAAAGTTTCTGTTTTAGTACATATGCTGATTTATTTGCGTTTTATATGCAGATTAATGCATGAAAAACTACAATTTTCTATATCTTTCAAGTTATTAAAAACGCTCTATTAATTTTTGGATACATGAAAAAGCTGAATTACTTATTAACCCTTGTAGTACTCGTTTCATTTTTTGCGGTGGTTGGATGCGGAGGTGATGATCCGGATGGTCCTACCGTATTGGAACAACAGCGTGAAGCACTGGTTGGAACCTGGGTGACGCAGAGTGGAAGCGATGTCAAATTGAACAGTGCGGATGCACCTGGCGACTGGAGTAATTTTACTATTACCTTCACCGCGCAGGGAGATGTATCCGTTACCGGAGATGATCCAACCAATGAAGTGGATATTTTCCAGATTTCTCAATATTCAATCTCGGGGACTCAGGTGAATACATTTACACTTACGTTTAACAATGTTGCCAGTGAAACAGCGAATGTCACGATCTCTGGAAACTCTATGACCATGTCCTTTACCCTTGATGAGGATGATAAGCTCGGCGCAAAAACATACAGTGTGCAAGGAAACTGGGTGTTTAATCTTGCGAAGCAACAATAAGAAGAAATTCCATATGATAAGGAGCCTGATGAAATGTCATCAGGCTTTTTTTTTATTTAAAGGCCACAACGGTTATCCCCGCGCCGCCCCTTTCAACATGTTCATCCTGAAAGGACTTAACCTGAGGATGACCCTTCAATTGTTCCCGGTTAAGTTTTCGTAAGATACCATCTCCTTTGCCATGTAAAATTCGTACTTCGCCAACTCCAAACAGAATCGCATCATCCACAAATTTTTCCACTTCATGTAATGCAATCTCCCCCCTGTTCCCACGGATATCAAGGGTACTGTTGAAATTTGCAAGCTTTGAATTCAAGTCGATGTTATTGGCGGATATGGAAAAACCCGTTGATTTGTCTTGCTTTTTCTTCTCACCCCGTGAAATCCGTTCCAGCCGATTTATTTTTAGTAAGGTTTTTAAGCCACCAATTTTAATC
>CAYGOW010000072.1:3619-8434 GCA_964351425.1 uncultured Roseivirgaceae bacterium | reverse complement strand
AGGCTCGGCAGCCTTACCCCGAATGGCAAGCACTTCGCCCGACACATCCTGGCCTATAATACGCACACTGTCTCCTGGCTTGAGCGGTTTGGAAAATCCCGTTTCTTTGGTAGCCTTTACCACTTCATCCGCCGGTGTTACTTTCTTTTTAAGATCATCCAGGCGCTCACGCATTTTCCTGGTCTCTTTTTTCTCCGCTTTATTTTCCTTGATGTGACGAATCGTCTTTTCAATTTCCCGGTTCGTCCGGTTTAATAAGGAAGATGCCTCTTCCTTTGCCTTCTTTATAATCTCTTTTTTGTCCGATTCAAGCCGTTCGTAGAGGTCTTCATATTTTTGCCTTAATCGGGCTGCCTCCTTTTCATTTTTCTGCATCTCCTTTTGCAGCGAGAGAATTCGTTGCTCACGCTTTTCAAGGCGTACAATTAATTCTTCAGCATCAATTTGCTCACTACCCAATAGTTCGCGCGCATGATCTATAATCGGCCCGGGCAAACCTATTTTACGCGCTACTTCAAATGAAAAAGAACTACCTGGTTTGCCAAGCTGTAACATGTAAAGGGGCTCAAGCGCCTGTACATCATACTTCATGGCGCCATTCTCGATGCCCTCGGTCCTTTCAGCGTATTTTTTGATATTGCTGTAATGCGTGGTTATTATTCCCCGCGCGAAATGGGCATTAAATTGTTCGAGTATCGATTCGGCGATGGCCCCGCCAAATAATGGATCTGTACCCGTACCAAATTCATCGATCAGTATAAGGGATTCAGCACTTGCCTCCTCGAGAAAATACTTCATAAATGTGAGGTGTGAGCTGTAGGTCGAAAGGTCATTCTCAATGGATTGTTCGTCGCCAATATCCACGAAAATCTTTTTGAATACACCTACTTTGCTTTCCTCAGAGGCCGGGATTAATAGTCCGCATTGCCACATGTATTGAAGAAGTCCCACAGTCTTAAGACAAACCGATTTTCCGCCGGCATTAGGTCCTGAAATAACGATTAACCGTTGCTTTGCGTCAACATTCAACGTAAGCGGAACCACTTCCCTTTTTGCTTTTTTGTAATTCAAGTGAAGCAGTGGATGACGTGCATTTACCAGGGATGTCTCTGCCTTTTCAGTCAAAATGGCCAGTCCGGCCTCCAGGTCCATCGCCAACCTTGCCTTTGCACGAATAAAATCAATGGTGCCCATCCACTGGTAGCAGCGGTTCAGGTCGGGGAGCTGAGACCGTATCTGGTCGGTCAATTTCATTAAAATCTTTACTACCTCTCTGGATTCGGCGTATTGCAATTCCTTCAATGCATTATTCCCCTCCAAAACCTCAGCAGGCTCCAGGTAAACCGTTTGACCAGTGGCAGACTCATCATGTATAAAGCCTTTAATACGTCGCTTGAATTCTGCCAGTACTGGTATGACCATTCGTCCATCCCGAACCGTGATGCTCGCTCCGTCCGGAATATACCCGTCTTTGGATGCCTGGCGAAATATAGTGTCGATTGACTTTCGCAGTTGTTGCTGACGTTGTCGCAATGATTGACGGATAGAAGCCAGCGCATCACTCGCGGAATCCCTTACCCTGGCATCATCATCAATAACGCGAAGGATTTCGTCAGGTAAGGAGGAATCCAGGGCCACTTCACCTCTCAATTCGCTTAAGTAAGGATACTCTTCGGCATGCTTTTCAAAAAAATCAAGCATGGTGAGTATCGTCTCCAGGGATTGGCGGATATCCAGCATTTCTGAAGCTTCGAGAAAGGAACCTGGTGTTTTGGCTTTCTTTAACGCCGTACGTACATCATGAAAATGGTTGGAGGGAAAAGATTCTCCGGATTGAATGATCTTATGAAATTCCCAGGTTTGTTCCAACCATTTTTTGATAGACCTGGTATCTGATGTAAACTGCAACCCATCCACCCGTTCGGCTCCCAGGACAGACACGCACTTATCCCGCACCAGTTGGCGAATCTTGTCAAAACCCAGTTTCTCTTCAATATCGTGCGGATAAATCATTAGCGTTCATTCTCCGTCGGTCTGCCATTATTTCCACCCACAGCCTTTTCCTGATGCCGCTTTTCGATCACCATTAAGGTATCGACAAGTTTTTCATAAACCCGCATCAACTCCTCCGGATGGTCATAATACCAATTCATACTTTGTTCGTAAACACTATCAGTAATGTCATGCCGACGAAATAGTTCATCCTCCACCAAATTATAAAGGCCTTTACTACTATCAAATGGTAAGGATAATTTGCTGATCTTTGATTCGGTGAGATAAATTTCCTGAAGGAGCTCGACCATTTCCTGTTCAGTCAAAACATTCTCCGGCTTCTCCGGCTTGGAAGGTCCGCAGGATAAACAACTTAAAAGTAAGCAGCATAAAAGAGTGCAGCGCATAAATATGTAGATCTTAGACCGTTTATAATGAAAATCTCCCAATAAAAAGTGACTGTTTTTTCGTCACCGATATATTGTACAACTTTGTAATCAAGCCAGCGAAAACCGGGCCAATGAAAGACCTCCTTAAAAAGTTACGAAAATACGAAATCCAGATCAGAAAGGCTATCAATAGCCAGATGCAAGGAGACTTTCATTCTATCTTCAAAGGATCGGGGCTCGAATTTGATGATGTGCGTGCCTATCAGTACGGGGACGACATCCGGACCATTGACTGGAACGTTAGTGCTAAAGGTCACGGAACGTTTGTAAAGACGTTCAAGGAAGAAAAGGAGCAAACGGTGTTTTTTATAATGGATGTCAGTGGCTCCCAGGATATTGGCACCCCCGGCAAACGTAAGCTGGATATTGGTAAGGAAATTTGTGGTGTGCTGTCGTTATCCGCCGCGAAAGAGGGCAGTCAGGTTGGGCTCATGTGCTATTCCGATCAAAAAGAAAAGTATGTAAAGCCGGCAAAGGGGCCAAAACAAGCCTATGAAATTATACGGACCTTGGTCAATCTACGGCCTGAATCAAAAAAGACGGACCTGGCAAAAGCCATTCTCCTGACCCTGAATACCGTGAAGCGGAGAAGTATCATGATCTTTATTTCTGATTTTATTGATGATGATTACTTCCATAACCTCAAAGGCCTGGCTAAGAAACACGACCTGGTGATGATTCGGGTGACTGATAAACGGGAAACGGATCTCCCCAAACTGGGCATTGTCCCCTTATATGATAAGGAAAATGACAAAACGGTATGGGTAAATACCTCCTTTGGGTCGTTTCGCAATAACCTCAAGGAAAACTACGAGAAAAATGAGGCAACACTGGATAAATTCGCACGCAAACATCAGATAAATTTTATCTCCGTTGATACCAGTGAGGATTATGTCCCGCTCCTGTTAAAATTATTTAAGATCAGAAACAAATCGTTGAAAAGTGTTTAAGGGCCTTGTAGTTTGTTGTTTCTTGTTTTTTTCAAGCCTGTTTTCCGTATTCGGTCAGCAGCCTGAACCTCGTGGCAGGTTTCTGGAGGACAGCCTCAAAATAGGTCAGCCCGTTAGGTACAGTCTGGCTATTGAATATTCCCGGGAGATCGATGTGATATTCCCTGACAGTTTATTCAATTTCAGTCCGTTCGAACTGGATCACAAGGAATATTTTCCTACACGCACCAAGGCTGGTGTTAGCTATGACAGCGCCGTCTACTACCTGGTATCCTTTGAAATAGACACCGTTCAAACGTTGAGTCTCCCCGTATTCCGGATGACGGGCAAGGACAGCCTCATTTTGCGTCCTCGGGTCGATACCATTTATCTGAAACAACTCGTAACTGAAATCCCGGATTCTGTGGCAGTGGAAGCCATGCCGCTCCGGGAGAATACTGATTACCTACGGGTGGATTATCAATTCAATTATCCATATTTCCTTATCGGCCTGACCATTATTCTGATCGCCATTGCAGCCGTAATCATCTTCTTTGGTAAGACCTTATGGAATAATATAAAGGCTTATCGCCTCAGAAAACGTCATGAGCGTTTCATCCAATCCTTTGATCATCTGGTGGGGAACCAAACCGGAAGTATTCGCGATCATGCGGAGAAAGTGATCATTCACTGGAAGAATTACCTCGAACAACTCGAGCCGTATCCTTACCGTACACTAACAACACGGGAACTGCTTACCACGGATCATGCGCCCGAACTGGAAGAAGCCATGCATGCCATTGACCGTGCCATTTATAGTCCGAATGTGGATACGTTACCGCAATCAAGCTACCAGCAATTGAAACAATTCGCGGAAGACCGGTTTATGTTACAACTAAACAAGTTGAATCATGGATGATCAATTATCAGATATCCCCTGGTATTCCCTGGACTGGTTTTCCTGGGATACGGTTTCTCAATTCTCCTGGGAGAATAGATGGGTCCTCTATCTGCTTGCCCTGATCCCTCTTTTCCTGTTTGTCAAATGGATCTACCGGGCATTCTCTAAGCAAAAACTTCCTATTGCGATGAAAAGCTCAAAACTGAGCAAGTCGCTGTTTACTTTGGTTCGGTTTATTCCGGATATTCTGATGATCCTGTTTTTGGCATTGCTGGTCATCGCACTGGCACGGCCGCAAAAAACGAACGAAAAAGTAGAACAATGGACCGAGGGAATTGATATCATGCTCGTTATCGATATCTCGCAATCCATGCAAATTGAAGATTTTAAGCCTAACCGACTGGAAGCGGCCAAAGACGTAGCCAATAAATTCATCAGTGGCCGGTTTCAGGATCGCATAGGTATGGTGATTTTCTCAGGGGATGCCTATTCGCTGTCTCCGCTGACGACCGATTATGATCTGCTGAAAACGTACATCGAGGAT
>CAYGOW010000072.1:0-3609 GCA_964351425.1 uncultured Roseivirgaceae bacterium | reverse complement strand
TTAACTTTGATATGATCGAAAACCGGGGGACCGCCATTGGGTCTGCCCTGGCAGTAGCCACCAACCGGATGCGGGAATCGGAAAGCAAATCCAAAGTGGTCATTTTGTTAAGCGATGGTGACAACACGGCCGGGAACATAGACCCCATAACCGCCGCCAACATTGGCGCGGCTTACGGCATCAAGTTTTATACAATTGCTATCGGCAGGGAAGGCAAGGTTCCTTTCGGCAAGGATTTCTTTGGGCGCCCCAGGATGGTTGAAAATACGATGGATGAAACGACGCTTCGTGAAATCGCCAGGATCGGGAGTGGAGAATTCTTTCGTGTTTCCGACAATGAGGCACTCAATCAGGTTTTTCAGTTGATCGATCAGTACGAGAAAGCTGAAATTCAGGAAACGAGATACCGTGATACATCGGACTTTTACAGGGTCTATCTATACTGGGCGTTGTGCCTGTTCATGGGCTGGCTTTTACTAAAGTCAACCTTTATCAGCAATGTGCTGTATGATTAGTTTTACCAGGTAAACGCACCATCCCCGGGCATTATCCATACCCCATGATAAAATAGGCTCCAGCAGCAATGAATCCTGTCAAGGATCTTCCATTTAGTCGGGATAATTGATCCAAATTGGTTTATTTTGTCACCAACTGAACGACACGTCTGATCTATGGATATCAAGCAAAACATTAGCGATTTCAACAAAAAACTAAATGGCAGAAAATGCACCCTTGTGGCGGTGAGTAAAACCAAACCGCAAGCGGATATCATGGAAGCCTATGAAGCAGGACAGCGGGTATTTGGCGAAAATAAAGCACAGGAACTTACGGAAAAACAGGAATCGCTACCCAAAGATATCGAATGGCATATGATCGGTCACTTGCAACGAAACAAAGTGAAATATATCGCTGATTTCGTTTCGCTCATTCACTCTGTGGACAGCCCGCGGTTATTGCGAGCCATCAACAAGGAGGGCCGGAAAGCAGATCGTGTTGTACCCTGTTTATTGCAGGTTCATATTGCCGAGGAGGAATCCAAATACGGTTTTGATGAAAAGGAGATTACCGGATTGCTTGATGAGAATGTTTTTAACGAACTGCCATTTGTCCGGGTTGAAGGTTTAATGGGTATGGCCACCTTCACGGAGGATAAAGAAAAGATTCGGCGTGAATTTAAAACGCTGGCTGCCTTATTCGATCGTTTGAAAGGCCGTGATTTACCGGAGAATGTTCGGATGGAAATTTTGTCCATGGGCATGAGCGGCGATTATGAAATTGCACTGGAAGAAGGAAGTAACATGATCCGTGTAGGAAGTGCGATTTTTGGAGAACGGAATTACCAGAAGTAATGGGTAGTAGAAATACACTTATTCTTGCCGGCATTTCCGGCGCAATTGCAGTCGGGCTGGGTGCTTTTGGCGCACATGGGCTTGAGGCTATGCTCGAACGAACCGGACGGTTGGATACCTTTGAAACAGCCGTCAGCTATCATTTTTACCACACACTGTTGCTTCTCGGTCTGGGGGTCCTATCTGACAAACTGGATAACCGGTTTAGCCGACTGGCGGTAGTATTTGTAGCAGCAGGAATACTTATTTTCAGTGGATCTCTTTATATTCTTTGCCTGACAGGAATTACCTGGCTGGGAGCAATTACTCCTATAGGCGGTGTTTGCTTTATCGCAGGATGGCTTCTTGTGGCCCGTTCAGCCCTGACTTTACCCAAAAAGTCCTAAAAAAAGCCGGTCCTTGTTGAAAAGACCGGCCTATGTTTAGGTTGAACAGGTTTTCTTTTATTCAGTATCGTCTTTCTTCGGCAATACGTTGGTCACAATCGTCACCCGGTTTCTTGGATTCACCGCATTGGAAACAATGGTAATCACCTTATTCTGACGGCCCATTTTTCCGGTACTGTTAAATAAAATGGTGATGGATGCTTCTTCTCCCGGAGCGATCGGATCCCTTGGCCACTCAGAAGCAGTACATCCGCAGGTAACCTGTACATTGCTGATGATCAATGGCTCATTACCAGTATTTTCAAACGTAAAGGTGTGTTTCACCTTATCCCCCTGGTTGATATCACCAAAATCATGTTTCTCTTCGGCGAATGTCATAACAGGACCGTTTTTCACCTCCGTGGCTTCCTGTGCATAAGCACTGAATATTACAAAAATGCCAAAAATTAAAGTTGCAAAAGTTTTCATATTCCTATTGTTAGTCACTCAAATATAGTTGATATTTTCAATACCTACATAACTGCCTGTTTTCAACAAGAGTTCACTAAAAGAATTTCTGATGAAAATTTACCAGAAATAATTCCTTGGTGGCCCGGGTTATAGCAGTGTATAGCCACTTGATGTACGAAAGATTTATTCCGTTTTCTTCGGTTAAGTAACCCTGATCCACAAAAACAGCAGGCCATTGTCCCCCCTGTGATTTATGGCAGGTTAGAGCATAAGCAAATTTAACTTGTAACGCGTTCAGATAGCGATCTGTCCGAATCTTTTCCCTGCGTTCGGTTTTTGATGTATAATCGGCATAAGAAGCCGAAACCTCCTGGTACAATCGTTTATCTTCTTCATCAGGCAGGGACGGGGTTTCACTGTACAAGGTGTCGAGCATCACATTTGCTTCAAAAGGCGGTTCGTCCGGATAATCAATTAACCGCAACAACAAGGTGGCATAACGAAGGCCGTACATTTCTTCGGTCGTAACTATTTTCATGACTTCGGCAAAGTCGCCATTTGCAATGAAACGGTTCTTTCCATCACCCGGTGCGTAGAGGTAGTTATTCCGCACAATCATGAGCAGCTCGCCTGCTTCCAGCTCATTCTCATAAAAATGAATTTGGCGGCGAATGTATTGATTGTATTGGTTGGCCGCCTTATTGGACCGGCAAATCAGTATGGTCTGTTCCATACCAAATTTGTCGTATGCATAGCGGAGTCCCTCTTCAAGGCGCTCGCCTGTCATTCTGAAAATATCCGGATAGCCAGAAGTTCGCAGCTTAATCGCTGGTGATTCCTGTCCTAGCAATTGGCGCAAGGAGGTAGCATTCATCAGAATCCCCGAGTCAAGTTCCTGCCTCATTACTTCGGTAAGGGTCACCTCAATCACATGGGCCTGCATAGTCCTGGTAAGATAACTTTTATCGAGTGCTACACTTCGTGACTGGCCTACAGGCGGTAATTGGGCATTATCACCAATCAAAATCAACTTATTGGAGGAATTTGCAGAGAAAAGAAATGTGAAGATATCCTTCAACAGGCCACTGGATCCAAATCCCTGTTGCTCATAAATCATGGAAGCTTCATCAATGATCGCCACAAGATTTTCTTTTCGGGTAGACATCACCTCAAAGGCAAGTCTTTCATTGGTATCGGATACTTTACGGTAAATTCGTTTATGAATCGTGAATGCCATTCTTCCTGCGTACTGCGACATCACCTTGGCGGCGCGACCTGTCGGAGCCATCAGAATATAGTCGGCTCCAAATCTCGGCAATACCTTTACCAGGGTACTGACCAGAGTCGTTTTACCCGTACCTGCGTAGCCCCGTAGCAAGAGAACCGTTCGGGGGTGGGTAGATTCCAGAAAAGAATCAAGCGCG
>CAYGOW010000071.1:0-12131 GCA_964351425.1 uncultured Roseivirgaceae bacterium | reverse complement strand
CTCGAAGGAAAAGACAACATCGTAACGTTCAATACAAGGCGTTATCCGGAGCAACCCCTTGTCATAAAAGGTGCCGGAGCAGGTGCTGAAGTAACGGCTTCAGGAATTTTTGCTGATATTATGAAAATAGCCAACAGCTAATATGTCCAGGAACATCACCATATTTGCCCCGGCAACCGTTGCCAATGTAGGGCCCGGATTTGATATCTTCGGCTTTGCCCTGGAAGGGATAGGTGATACCATCTCCGTTTCACCGAATGACTCCGGTGGGATTACTATCTCCGGAGGACGTCACTGTGAATCTATCCCAACGGAACCTGCATTAAATGTGGCAGGTGTTGCAGTACAGGCTTTACTCGCCCATGCAAACAAGGAAAATCTGGGCGTTCATATTCACATTGAAAAAAATATCATCCCCGGTAGCGGACTGGGGTCAAGTGCTTCTAGCGCTTCCGGAGCCGTTTTTGCTGTAAATGAACTATTCTCTCTGGGCTATTCACGTCAGGAATTAATCCCTTTTGCAATGATCGGAGAAGGAGCAGGTGGTGGAATTCAACATGCGGACAATGTTGCACCATGCCTGCTGGGAGGTTTTACCATTGTTCGTAGCTATGAGCCTCTCGATGTTATCAGGCTCGCACGAATTCCTGATTTGTATGTTGCAATCGTTCATCCCCAAATCGAAGTAAAGACATCCATCTCGAAAAGAATGCTGAAGAAAGAGATAGATATGCCCACAGCGGTTAGGCAATGGGGCAATGTTGCCGGCATGGTCGCTGGTCTGCTTGATAATAATCATGAACTGATCAGTCGTTCTATGGAAGACTATGTCGCAGAACCTGTGCGTTCGATGATGATACCGGGCTATGATGATATCAAGGCACTGGTAAAAAAATCCGGGGCCATTGGCGCATCCATATCCGGATCCGGGCCTTCCATTTTTGCTTTCTGCAAGTCCGCCGAGGAAGCCGAAAATCTTTCTCAACAGTTCGCTCGAATCTATGATCAAATGGAGGTTGACAATAATATTTATCAATCCAGGATTAATCCAAAAGGCGCTACATTATGAGATTTCTAAGTACATCGGGCTCTCCGGAAAAAGTGTCATTTCGTGAAGCGGTCATGCGTGGACTGGCCCCGGATAATGGCTTATATTACCCGGAAACCCTTCCCAAATTATCAAAAGACTGGATTCGTCACCTGCCGGATTTCTCATTAACCACTATTGGCTATGAAGTGATGAAACCATTTACCAACGAAGACCTGGGGGAGGAAAAACTTCGAGAGATCATTGATGAAACACTAAATTTTCCAATTCCAATAAAGGCACTATCTGAAGACATCTTCAGTCTTGAATTATATCATGGTCCTACCCTGGCCTTCAAGGATGTCGGTGCCCGCTTTCTTGCCAGGTGTCTTGGCACCTTCGCGGATTCAGGACAAAAAATCACCGTACTGGTCGCGACCAGCGGGGATACAGGAAGTGCCGTTGGTCAGGGATTCCTGAATGTCCCGGGGGTTGAAGTGAAAATCCTATATCCCAGTGGCAAGGTGAGTAAATTACAGGAACAGCAGCTAACTACACTGGGTAATAATATCGAGGCATACGAAATAGATGGCTCATTCGACGACTGCCAGCGGATGGTCAAAGAGGCATTCCTCGACCATGATTTACGGCATGAACTTACACTTACATCTGCCAATTCTATCAATGTGGCGAGGTGGCTGCCGCAATCTATCTATTATTTTTGGGCATTGGGACAACTCCCGTCGATGGAGAATGTCGTGATATCTGTTCCAAGCGGAAATTATGGAAATCTGGCTGGCGGACTTCTTGCTAAAGCCATGGGATTGCCTGTTTCAAAATTCATAGCCGCCAGCAATGCCAACGATGTCTTTCCCGCCTACTTGCAAAGTGGAAGCTTCGATCCCCGCCCTTCGGTAAAAACCATTTCAAATGCCATGGACGTTGGCAACCCGAGTAATCACCCGCGAATACTGGAAATCTATAACGCCCTTTTTGAGAGTATATCCAGAGATATCGCCGGTTTTTCCTGTTCGGATGAGGAAACAAAAAGCATTATCAAATCCGTATTAGAAAAATATAAGTATCTGCTCGATCCGCATGGAGCGGTGGGATATTATGGTTTGACAAAGTATCGTGAAAAGCATGGCGTTTCCCAGGGCATTTTTCTTGAAACAGCCCATCCGGCAAAATTCCATGAGACGATGAAAGAAATTATCGGCCAGGATATAGATATCCCGCAACGGCTGGGTGCCGCTTTACGTGGTAAAAAAGTGAGTTTGAAACTGGAGCCGACGCTTGCTGCGCTGAAGCATTATTTGTTAAGATAGGCGATCAGAATCACAGTAAGCTCCCAATTAAAATAATCAACAAAGTAAGGGCTATATACATTTTGTAATGCTTCTTTTTAGCCTTACCAAAAATCACTTCGTTGAATTCGTATTTGTATAATCTTTCATATACTGTCTTCATATTCTTCGCATTAGTTTAAAAAATGAACCGGGGAGAACTCCTGAATTCTTTAACAATGATAAGAAAAGAACGTGATTCTCCGGAAATAGTTCCCTGATAATATACGCATTTTATCCGAATCAGGCTATTTTTCAGCAATTGCCGAATGATCCTTTACCAAAATCAGCTCCTGATTAAATAATTCAACCATTTGAATATAATGCGCCCGTAGCTTAGCGTATTCCCGGTTTGAATAGACCGATTTCTTAAAAAAAACCTCCCCGCTAGTTACTATATGGTCGCCTAATATTTTGCAGGAGTAATTCAACTTAACCAACCCATCATCCACTGAATAGGCGCCCGGAATATCCTCCAATGCATAGCCTTCTGGAATTTTAATCTGGCTTGTGAATATATGCCGGCTTGAATATGTCATATCCACCGGATACTTTCGCTCCCGGGATTTCAGGGGATTTTCGCTTTCCGGCCAATTTAGAAATGGGGCAATTACAATATTCTCACCCAATTGCTCGAGTTCACCATGTCCGACGTATCGCATGGTGAATTTATCTCCATCGCTATTCGATGTCTCAAAATCCTTAATCCCCGTAATTCCGTATTTCTCAGAGTTTTCCTTGTACTCATCAAGATCTGTGTCGATCATTTTTCGAACACGGTAAGCTTCGTACCCCTGGGCTTGAAATAACACTCCTCCTTCGATTCGTCCATTATCCGGATTTGGGGTCATCGACAAGTTTAAGGAGGTTTGTGAGTTGGTATACCCTGTCAGATTAACAAAATTTCCCTTGTCATCATTGACCACAAGGCCTTGTCCGTTAATACATAAGGGTGGAATGGTATTATAAGGCAGGTATTCCTCGGTACCATCGGTGAGAATAAGTCCGTCCGATGTATTCACGAGCACCACAACACTATTAAACTGATCGGCAAACGGGTAGTTGGAATGTATCTTCCCATGGTTTCGGGTACTGATAAGGACAGGACGGGCATCGATCCCTGCTTCATTCAGTGCGGCGCAAAGAAATAAATTGATCTCTGCCGAATTTCCGGTTCGTGAATCTGCAAATTCCTTCGCCTTTTGTATCGTCTTTCTTCTGAATATTCCATCCCAGGAATAATTTTCCCGTACATACTCAACAATCCATTGCACCTTATCCTCCGATGCGGGAATTTTCTCGATTATGTCCCCGGCATACTTCCCGGACTGCTTCATGAATTTGCCAAAGTCCTCATCTTTCAAATAGGTTTCATTCAGATCTTCCCAGGTTGTCATGATATCTTCCGACCCCCCGGAAATCCGGTTATATTTCGCCAATTGAAAATCCAGCTTCATGATATAGTCCTGTCGGGTGGTAATAAAAGACTCATCTGTAAACGAAGGAACATTCTTCATCACATAGGTATGGATCATATCCTGAAATTCAATGGAGCCAACGCGTCGTGGGATTCCTCCGGCTAATTGACTATTCTGATAATCGAACCTGTTGGCGCCTTGCAACCTGAAACTGTATTCATAAAATGGGATGAGGGACACCTGATAGGAGCTGTATAAAGTGGGAATTGAATGCTGAAACTCCCAGTCGGGCAGGTTAAATAAGAATGGAGTGACAATCGTGTAGGTATATTCTATGATGGAATTCTCACGTACCGAAGGCATGGCAAACTTCTTGGCGCGATAATACTCATTTACATTTTCTTCGTATATCAGATCAATTCCCAGTGGAATTCGTTTGATACCTTTTTCATCTTTGATATATGTATAACCCTGAATATCTTTCGCATACTCGGTTTTGTTATATCCATCCCGATATAACATGATCATGACTTCTCCATACCCGAGGCCTTCTTTCGAGTTTATTTTAATTCGAATCGTCCGTGTAAAATGGATTTTAAAATAATTGTCTTCGTTACGAAATTCGGACTTGCCGATATCAAATAAGATAACGGCCGGAGCGTCCTCTTCATTTTCAAATACAGTATTAAAATCCTCTTCAGTAACCTGACCAAATGAACTTTCCTGTGCGATTGAGGATAAACTACTGACAATCAATAAGCAAAAGCCCACTACAAACTTACGCATTCTACTACGTGTTAGATTATAAAAATAAATAAGCTTAATTATAATAAAAAAAGGCAAGGATCACGTTTGATCCCTGCCTTAATTTAACTATTGACACCTTATTGTCAATACTAAAGTACTCATCTGGCCTGTGACCCGAAATCCCTATTTCTAGGTATTTTTTTCGGATTACCTCAAAATTATAATATATTCCGTCTGATTTTTGTCCAAATGCGCGTCAAACACCTGGCTCATTATTCATGAATTTTCTGGATTACATAGTGGTTGCCGTTTACGCAGTGGCATTTATCGGACTGGGTTTCTTCTTCAAGAACCAAAGTGACAAGGAAGACTATTTTCTCGGAGGCCGGTCATTCGGCTGGTTTCCTTTAAGTCTTTCGGTCATGGCCACACAGCTATCTGCCATTAGTTTTATGTCTGCCCCGGCCTTCGTTGGCATTCGTGAAGGAGGAGGTCTTGCCTGGCTGAGCTATGAATTTGCCGTTCCCCTGGCCATGATATTTTTAGCAACCGTTCTCATCCCTCCACTGTACCGATCAGGGGTCGTGAGTATCTATGAATACCTTGAACGACGGTTTGATTTATCCACCCGGCTTTTGCTCAGTCTTGTGTTTCAGGTCAGCCGGGCCTTTGCTACTGCGGTAATGATCTACGCGGTTTCTCTGATCATTATGAGTGTGATGGATATTCCTTTCTGGATGACGATCATTGTCATTGGTATTGTAACGCTCATTTATTCCTATCAGGGGGGCATGAAGGCCGTTGTGTATGGTGACATGATCCAGATGATTATCCTATTTATCGGGATTCTTATATGCCTGTTTTATTCTCTTGATTTACTTGGCGGCTGGGGTGAATTCACGGACAAGGTCTCTCAAGAGCGCCTGATCGCGGTAGATTTCACTTCTTTCGGATTTAATCCGGAGGAAGAATTTGGCTTTTGGCCGATGCTTGTAGGCGGGTTTTTTCTTTATGCCTCCTACTATGGCACAGATCAAAGCCAGGTGCAGCGGCTGCTTTCTGCAAATTCACTGGCAACGGTGAGGAAGACCCTTTTCTTCAATGGTATTTTACGTTTTCCCATTACCCTCTCCTACTGTATCATGGGCCTGGTTCTTGGGACCTTCGCCTTAACCAACCCTGAATTCAACTCCCTTATCCCTTCAGATAAGCCGGATTTGCTTGTGCCTATATTCATCCGGGATTATCTCCCCCATGGCATCATTGGCGTTTTGATTGTCGCTATACTATCTGCGGCCATGTCCTCCCTGAGTTCGACGATCAATTCATTAAGTGCCGTTACCACCGAAGATTTTATTCTGCGTGGCAAACACGTCGATCCGGTTAAATATGTCAAATACTCACGCCTTATGGCCCTTGTCTGGGGCGTAATCTGTATCGCACTGGCATTTTACGCCGGAGACATCGCCCCTACAGTTATTGAGGCCATTAATAAAATCGGGAGTGTTTTCTATGGGCCTATTCTGGCAACCTTCCTTGTAGCCCTAAAGGTAAGATCCATCGGAGCCAAAGGAATGAATGCCGGATTAATGAGTGGTGTGGCCGTTAATATTTTCATGTGGCTGGTGGTTGGCGAACAGGTGTTCTGGTTTTGGTGGAATGCCATTGGCTTTTTTGTGACCTTCACGGTAGCTGCCATTATCAACAAGTTGGTCGGGTCAGGGGTCAGCGACGTATCGGAAGTTCAGGACCAAACGGAGCCATTGTTAAGCCGCTGGAATATACTCCTATTTGCCTATTTCGTCGGCATGATCCTCGTCAGCCTTGGTTTACGCCAATGGCTTTCATGATCGCCAGAACGTTGGCAGCACCGAGGGAACCTGCTTTTTATACTCCAGGTACTTGTCCCCCCATTCTTCGATAAGCTTTTTCTCTTCAAAATAAATGCCTATTGGCAGATAGATCCATACACACAGAACGCTCACCAGCGACGGAAGGCGTGGATCAAAAAAAAGGTAGCCCAAAGTAATCAGTATCGTCGCGGAATAAATAGGGTGACGTACATGATTAAGAATTCCATTCACCTGCAATTTGGGCTGATCATCTTCGGACGAGAGACCGACAAAGCGACTGAACGAGTACTGTTTAAAGGCGGCACGAAGGACAAAAACCCCTCCTCCGGCCAGGAAGAGCCCCACATACTTGGTAAGCGTAGACCGGGTTACGAGATATTCTCCGTCAATCATTCCGTTATATAGCAAGAGACCAAAAAGAAGGATGGTCGAGAATACGGAATAAAATAGCCGATAGCTCCGTTTGGTAAATCCAATTCGATAGGCTTTCCCTTTCCATGAGGAAGAAGCCATCAGGCTATGTAAAGCCAGATAGACCGACCAGGCCAGGGCAAGCAGTATATACGCCTTTACAGATTCCATATTCTGTCTATATTTGCCATATCCGAAAAATTCAAACTATGATCAAGAAGATAGGCATCATTCGTGAAGGTAAAAAACCCATCGACCGGCGAGTACCTCTAACTCCATTACACGCTGCCACCGTCAAAGAAACTTATCCGAAAGTAAACGTTGTATGCCAGGAAAGCAACATACGGTGTTACACGGACGAAGAGTACAGGCAGGCCGGTATCAAAATCGTGGAAGATGTCTCGGATTGTGATGTGCTCATGGGGGTCAAGGAAGTTCCGATCGAGGATTTAATTGAAGGAAAAACCTACTTCTTTTTTTCTCATACCATTAAAGAACAAGCCTATAACCGCGATTTATTGCGGGCGGTGCTTGATAAAAAGATTCGATTGGTCGATTATGAAACCCTGACGAATACCAGGGGTCAGCGCGTGGTTGCCTTTGGCCGGTACGCCGGACTTGTCGGCGCATACAATGCCATCTGGACGTTTGGACAGCGGTATAATCTTTTTTCCATGAAACGGGCGCGTGATTGCTTTGACCTGGAAGAACTAAAGCAGGAATTAAGACGGGTCAAAGTGCCTGCCATTAAGATCGTTCTGACCGGTGGCGGACGAGTGGCCAAAGGGGCGATGGAAATTATGAGTACACTCGGTATTCGAAAAATCACCCCGGCCCGCTTTCTTGAAGAAGATTTTGATTATCCGGTGTATACACAATTAAATACCAGGGACTATGTGGCAAATGCAACCGGCGCAGATTTCGTTCGGGATGAATTCTACAAGCATCCTGAAAAATTTACCAATGATTTCCTGAAATATTCACGTCATGCCGATGTATTAATTGCCTGCGCTTTTTGGGACCCCAGGGCTCCCGTGCTTTTTGAGCGCAAGGATATGATTCGCAATGACTTCAAGATCCGCATCATTGCGGACATTACCTGTGATATTGAAGGTTCCATTCCTTCAACCAAACGCCCGGCTACCATTGAAGATCCGGTGTATGATTATGATCCAACCGGTGATACAGTGGACCCGCCATTTAGTGATGAAGGGAATATCTCGGTCATGGCCGTTGACAACTTGCCATGCGAATTGCCAAGAAACGCATCGGAAGATTTCGGAAATGAAATACTTAACCATGTACTGCCTGCGTTGTTATCAGGAGACAAGGAGGAAGTGATTGCGAGGGCTACCATTACGGAGAATGGTAAATTAACCAAACGATATGCCTACCTCCAGGATTATGTCGATGGAAAAAAATAGTAATTAATCAGAGAATTCTATTTTGAGCAGTGAGTTATTAGTTAAATCGGAAGCGTACGCACGGGAAGTCCTGATAGAGTTTCCGGAAGACTTCCATTACCATGACCTGGATCATACCACCAATGTTGTTGAGGCGGCGGTTCGCATAGCAGATGCCTCCGGAATTAAAGGTGATCAACTGGAGAATCTTCAAATTGCAGCCTGGTTCCACGACCTGGGCTATCAGGCAGGCATGGAAAATCATGAAGAAGAGAGCGTTCGTATTATGCGGCAAAAACTTACGGAATGGTCTGCTTCTTCCGTGAAGATTGAAGAGATTGAACGCTTAATCCTCGCCACCAGGATGCCGCACAATCCGACAGATGAACTGAGCCGGATCATCTGCGACGCGGACCTCTATCATTTATGCCAACCAGATTTTCAGACGTATTCGGAGCGTCTGCGGAAAGAAATCAATTGCACATGCAGTAAAAATATTCAACCGGTCGAATGGATACGGATGAATATGGAATTTATCAGGAATCACAGGTACTTCACAGAGTACGGCAAAAAGGTACTACGACCCTTGAAAAATAAAACTCTCTCACGTATCTCCAGAATGCTATCCAGGCACTAGGCATCCAATTCCTTAAGGTACTTATAGGTAGCATGTTGTGACTGGACATCGGGGCCCATTTCATTGATTGTCTCATTGCCTCCCTGGGCATCAATCAGGGTAGCCTTGACGTTATCTGCCAGTTGAATTCTAAGGATCTCCATTACTTGACTACGGGTTTTATCATCTAAAATTGGAAATACCACCTCAATTCTCCGATGAAGATTTCTGCCCATCCAATCGGCCGAACCCTGATAAATAATGGGTGTACCTCCGTTAAGGAAATAATAGATACGGCTATGCTCCAGGTAGCGGTCAACAATTCGTCGAATCACCAGGTTTTCTTCCGGGACAATGCAGCAAATTGCCCGGACAATCAATTGCACATTCACGCCCGCACGTGCTGCTTCATATAGACGTTCGATCATTTTTCGATCTTCAATATTGTTTAGCTTCAGAATGATTCGGGACTCCTTCCCTTCTTTGGCTGCTGCTATTTCCTGATCGATCAAAGCATTCGGCCGGTCAAGAATATTGAACTGGGAAACCAATAAATGATTGAAAGAGGGCTCTTTTAACTGGCCCGCGAGATACAGAAATAATTGATCAAGCTCGTTAACCAAATTCTCCCGGGTTGTTAACAAGGCATCATCCGCGTAAATTTTAGCTGTTTTTTCATTGAAATTGCCTGTACCAAAATAGGCGTACCGACGCGGTTGGTCATTGATCGATCGGGTAATCAAGGCGACCTTGGCATGGACCTTCAACCCGGGTATACTGTAAATTATTTTAATACCTGCCTGTTGCATCTTTTCCGCCCACATTAGATTATTGGCTTCATCAAAGCGCGCCTTAATCTCTACAAAAACGGTAACACTTTTTCCGTTTCTAGCCGCGGCAATCAGGCAGTTGCTGATGAATGATTCCGGCGCTATCCTGTAAAAAGTGGCCTTAATTTCTGTGACCGTATCATCAAATGCAGCTTCATTAAAAAACCGGAGAACATAATCATAGGTCTGATAAGGAAAATGCAACATGATGTCGGACTTTTCCATACGTTGCCGGATGGTAATCCCGTCGAGAGAGGCAACGCGAAGCGGGGGCCATGGATCATTTTCGAGTCTTGGGCTAAAGGGATTTGGCAGTTGGAATAAGTCATTCATGTTATGGTATCTCCCGCCCGGAACCAGGTCTTCTTTATCCAGTGAAAAGGTTTTAACGAGATATTCAAGCAGGTAATCAGGCATTCGGTGATCGTAAAGAAACCGGGAGGGAACTCCCAGATTTCGTTTCGTAATCTGTTTCCGAATTTTCTTTACCAGGTTGCCATTAAATTCATCTTCAATATTTAAGTCGGCATCCCTGTTTAGCTTGATAGAATAGCAGCCCAGAATGGTGTATCCGGGGAAAAGGAAGTCCAGGTGCTCACGTATGATGTCATCCAGGGCGATGTAGTAATGATACTCCTCATCCTTTGGAAGCTCAATAAACCGTGGAAGCACATCGGATGGAATGTTGATATGGGCAAAATGTTTTTGCCGATCGGCCGACTCCAGGTCCACCACAAAATAAAGAGCACGGTTGTCCAGATAAGGTTCGCTTACACCTGCAGAGGTCATCATCACAGGTTGCAGGTGGGAAAGAATTTCATCCTTAAAATAGCCTTCCGCGAAGCGTGCATGCCGGGGCAGAATAGGTTCGTCCCGATAAAAGTAAATGCCATTTTCTTTTAACCGGGGAATAATTTGTTTGCGTTTGATCTGACCGAATTCCTCCTGCTGGCGATGAACTTCAGAAAGTATCTTCTGCAAAAGCTGCTTTGGGGGCGTGACAAACTTACTGTTGATTTTTTTCTTATTGATATGCGCTATACTGCGCAGCGCAGCGAAACGTACCCGGAAATATTCATCCAGGTTGGAGGAATATATGGCCAGGAACTTGATCCGTTCGTAAAGAGGCACTTTCTCATTTGCCGCTTCCTGCAGCACGCGGTAATTAAAAAATAACCAACTATAATCTCTGTCGATAAGTGGCAGGTGCTCTTTCATTCGGTAACGAGTATAATAAAAAAAACCCCGACTTTCATCGGGGTTTCTTTAAGAAATAGTGAAATATTAGTTAGCACTTCCGAAGATGTACCGCAGACCAATCTGCATCTGCCAACGCGAGCTGCGGAAACCAGAGTCAATCACATTACCTTCCCAAGGATCCGAGCCTTCCATGATGTCGGAATTCACCGTGTAGATAGGTGTTGTTCCATCCGCTTCATATCCTTGAAGGTTATATAGTGAGTACGTACCAAAGCTCATGAAGTAGCGTCGGCCCCAATCTTTATTGAGCATATTCGTGAAGTTGAATATATCAAGAGAAAGCTGAAGTGTATTACGTTTTCCGTTGCCCATATCAAGGTAGAAATTCTGAAGGAAACGTAAATCGACGATAGCCTCAAACGGAGTACGTGATGAATTTCGTCCCACATATTCCCCGCGGTAATCGTCCAGGCCTTTCGTATCGCTGATAAACGCATTGAGTGCCGCTTCTTGCTCTGCCACCGTGTAGTCACTGGTAGCTACAATATTCAACTCCGAAGCATCATTTGGAATATAGGCCAATTCGTTAAAATCGAATCCACCGTCATTTACAAATTCATCGTTAAAGGCACCGACAACATAAGTAAACGGACGTCCGGACTGGCCGTTAAATACCAGTCCGATTTCAGACGACATAAAGCCAGCATACTCCATAGCATAGGCAACCTGAGCCAGCAATCGGTGTCCTGCAGCGAAGGTTGAGCGATACACTTCTCCTTCGTCATTTCGACCCTGTGGATTGAAGAATCCTCTCCACTGGGAGTTGTTCTGTGAAGAAGTTCCATCAAACAAAGAATAGGAATCACCGTATGAATAGCTCAATGTAGCATTGAATCCATTATCAAACGGCTTGGTCAGGGATGCAACGAGGTTATACGCGTATCCTTTATCCGTATTCGAGGCGAGATAGATACCTGTATATTTGCTATCAATTTCGTCGAATTCGTTAAACAAAGGACGTGTATCACCACCACCTGTCAGGTTTTCTTCTGACATTTTAAGGTTAAGGTTTTGGTAACGCAGGTAATTTTTATTCTTTGAATAAATCGCTTCAAACGTTCCTACCAATCCCCATGGAAGTTTCTGATCTACCCCGATGTTGATCTTCATCGTCTGTGGCAGTTTGAAATCCGAAGCAAACAAATCTATTTGTCCGGAAGGAGGAGAACTACCAGGTGTGATTTCACCTGGCCACTGATCATTCACATCCGGATTGAATG
>CAYGOW010000070.1:7154-12364 GCA_964351425.1 uncultured Roseivirgaceae bacterium | reverse complement strand
CCTCAAGAATTTTGACTAATGCCTTTTCATCTGCACTTAGTTCAGGCAATTCTGGTTTTTGAGATGATTCGGAGTGCCAGTTCATCAAATAGTCTATATCCTCGACTTTCGTTAAAACGTGTGCCCGGTGTCGTTTGATCAGGTTATTGCATCCAGCGGAATATTGCTGAGAAATATTCCCCGGCACCGCCATGACTTCGCGGTCATAATCATTGGCAATGGCGGCAGTAATTAACGCCCCACCGCGCTCGGCGGCCTCAATCACCAGGACAAGGTCTGACATACCAGCGATGATCCGGTTGCGTGCCGGAAACCGTGTGGCATCCGGGGTCGTGTTAATACCATTATAGGTCACAAGCGCGCCTTGTTCACTAATCTCATGTGCCAGGCTTCTGTGAATCGCCGGATAGATATACTCAATACCGCCAGCCATCACCGCGATGGTCTCTAACCCGTTTTTTAAGGCGGCCCGGTGGGCCACGGCATCAATCCCATAGGCAAGTCCGCTAATGATCATCGGATTATGTCGGGCAAGACCGGCAACGAGCTCACGGGTGACATCCCTTCCATAGGAAGTAGCCTTACGGGTACCTACAATGGCGATTGTCTTTGGTTTATTAAGGGATACATTTCCCCGGAAATAGAGGAGGGAAGGAGAATCAGGAATATGGCGGAGACGCTCAGGAAAAGAAGAGTCAATGTGAAAAAGCAGGTCGATTTTTTTCTTCTTGGCCTGGATGAGAATTTCCGTAGCTTCTTTTACTACGGTCTCTTTTTTCAAGGCATTCACAATACCTGGGCCAATGCCAGGTATGCGGAGCAGCTTATTTCGAGGATATTTCAAGGCGTCGGTTGCCGACCCGCAATAGCTTATAAGCTGACGTATAGTGAAGGATCCCACACCCGGGATCAAGTGTAGTGCCAGCAATGCCAGCCTTTCGTGGTCCATGTAGAGTTATTTGATTTGCTGCCTCAGTTCCTTGAGAAAGGATCTGACACTGGTCAGCGAATCAATAATCTCCATCTTGTCTTTAATTTTCCCCGTATCCTGCTTGATCATGTCCTTGGCGCCCTGAAGCGTAAACCCTTTCTCTTTTACTAGATGGTAAATGAGACGGACATTCTCAATATCTTCTTTGGTGAATTGTCGGTTTCCTTTCCTGTTCTTTTTAGGACGGATAATGTCAAATTCACCCTCCCAAAAACGAATGAGGGAAGGAGCCACGTCGAACATTTCGGCTACTTCGCCAATTGCGAAGTATTTCTTTTCAATTTTCTTCTCTTTGTATGGCATGTATTACAATTCTTTGGGAAGATAATGAATTCTTCCAGTATCATCAATAGATAGCTGACCTTCAGGGAAGTCTTTTTTGGTTAGTTCTTGTATTACTTTAATAACACGGCCCTGTGAATCCGTTGACGGAATGCCTGCACCAAGCTGGATTACAGGGATTATTTCGCCTGAAATAAAGGTCCCGTCCGGCCGGGTATATACTTTCATTATCGGTGCCAATCCATTCTCCCCCCGAAGGTTAAATCGTGCGTAGGTAGCAAAATTTCCCAGGCTATAGGCGATGAATCTGTCTTTGTAGACTTCGACCGCACGAGTCACATGGGGTCCGTGTCCAAATACCACATCTGCCCCGGCATCAATCACGGCATGGGAAAAAGCATATACATTTCCCCTGTTTTCTCCGTAAAATAGTTCATTCTCCCGGGTCACATGCTGATAATCACTGCCTTCGGCGCCACCATGAAAAGAAACAATCACAATATCCGCCAGGGAATCCAGGTGGGCCACAATTGCCCTGGCACCAGGAATGTCATTGATGCTCATGGTCCCGGTATTGGGGGAGAAGGCGGCAAAACCGAAAAGAAGCCCTTTTCGCACAAAGAAGGAATAGGGTGTATTCTGCTGACCTGCGTGTACGATGGACAGGCTATCCAGTACGCGTTGTGTGTTTTTGCGGCCAGGATCGCCAAAGTCACCTGCATGATTATTCGCCGTACTCATCACATCGAACCCTGCCTCTACAAATCGCTGGGCCATGTATTCCGGCGACCGGAATATATAGCATATCGAAGGATCCTTGCATTTCTTTGCGTCTCCACCCTCATTCAATATGACACCTTCGACATTTCCAAAAGTAACATCGGCATTTTGGAGATACGGACTAACTTCCCGTAGCATGCCGCGCCCTTCATTGGGAGGTAAATAGGAGGGGTCCGGGAAATTTGTACCAAGCATTATGTCGCCCACTCCAACCAGTGTTATGGTATCCAAAGGATGTATCTTACGCCTGGAAAGATCACTGGCTGATAATTTATTCATCTCGACCGTTCCTGGAGCCGGCATATCTGCCATGCTCACATCAATGCGGGGTACATCGGCAATAAGATCCGTGGGCCGAACACCGGCACAACTTCCCAACAGGAAGACTGCCAGAATCGCAAATACCGGAGCCGTGGACCTTGTGCAAATCATGCGGCAAAAATAGACATTGCGGTGAGATGATAAAGTGGTGGCACTAAATAAATTTTAATCCAGAACTTCGTGTGATTGTTGAGATATTTCAATCAATTTTTCATACTCCTCATTGCTGAGATCCCGCTGGAAGAAATTAATCGGGTTGATATGTGTCCCTTTGAAAAGTACCTCGTAATGCAGGTGGTCCGATACAGACCGGCCCGTATTTCCTACAAACCCAATGATTTGTCCGCGTTTCACACGCTCGCCTTTTTTGACATTGAATTTACTCATGTGTGCATAACGGGTTTGATAGCCATACCCGTGGTTGAGGAAAATAACGTTTCCATAGGAGCTTGACCGATAGGCGGAATTGACCACCCCGTCGCCGGTTGCGTAGATCGGTGTGCCTTTTGAAGCAGTGAAATCAATTCCTTTGTGAGGCATCACACGTTTTGCCACCGGGTTAAAACGCGCCGGGTTAAATCCACTGGCAATCCTGACCAACTCCTCGTTGCTGATTGGCTGAATGGCAGGGCGACTGGCCCACATTCGTTCTTTCTCGGCTAGTAATTCGGATATGTGGTCGTAGGACTTACTCTGTATGTACAATTTCTTTTTCAGGTTGTCCAGTTCCTGGTAGGTTCGAAGAATAAGGTCCTGTTGACGGATATTCTCGCGTAAAATATCCCCGTAGCGATCGCTACCTCCAATTCCACCTTCACGAACGGCCAGGGGAATAGGCTCGGTATCCAGAATTACCCGGTAAATCTCGTCATCTTTGAACTCCAGGTCTTTTACCACCTGATAGGCTTCCCCCAATTCTTCCTCCAGGATTTCCCAGTCTAATGTAAGTCGCTGGTTCTCTTCGAGCAATCTTGTTTCCTTTAAGGAGCGGAAGTTGGCATGATAGACATAAATCATTCCTGCGGCCAATATACCAGCGATACTCAGAAACCCAAGGATCTGCAGGAACATGTCTTTACGTGTTACCTTCACCCGCTCGTAGTTACAGGACTCTGTATTGTAGTAATAGGTTATTTTGGCCATTATTTGCTATAGTCTAAAAAATTTCCACTTCACTTTAATTAGTCAAACGCCTGGTTTTCCTGCCGGGCTCGTTTTCGTAATTCTCTAAAATCATGGTCATTGATACCATTAATAAAAAAATGGATGGGGTCGATCTTCTCACCATCCCGTATCACTTCATAATGAACATGTGGTGCAACCGATCCACCGGATGTACCCACGGTCGCGATTTTTTCACCGCGCTTTACTTCTTGCCCACGGGTCACTTCAATTTTTTCGAGGTGGGCATATTTGGTCACGTAGCCGAAGCCATGATCAATCTCAATGTAATTTCCGTATCCGGTTTCAAGTCGTACATTCTCCTTGACTTCAATTACTTTTCCAGACCCGGTGGCGACCACAGGATCCCCGCGGTGAGCAGCGAAGTCAATTCCCCGGTGCATTACCCGTCCTTTATGAAATGGATTGATTCGCATACCGAAGCCTGATGCCAGTTTGGTATGGTCCGGATTGTCGACGGGCTGTATGGCAGGAAGCGCACTCAGCATCGCTTCATTCTCCGAAACCAGCAGGGCAATTTCCTTAAACTCCATGCGGGATGAACGTTGAAGCAATTTATCAATCCGCTGTTTGGTGTCTTCTACATATTCCTCATTATCCCATCCATTATCAATGAGTTCCCTCAGGGTTACATTGGCCAGGCGGGTCTCTTCGTTTTCAACGATCGGCTCGGCTTCATAAATTCGCTTGTAAATCTTGGTGTCGCGTTCGCGGAGTGCTGTGATCACCTGTTCCACATCCACCAATTCAGCTTTTAAACTGGTGTAATGTTTTTCCATTGCCGTGTTCTCTTTTTTGAGTGTTCGGGTCAATTCTGTTTCAAAGTAGAAGTTGTAGACCATCACAATGACCACGCCAATCACCATCGCAGCGGCAACATACCCGAGCGAGTTGAGTAAAACATCCATCCAGGAACGACGTACCCGTTCATACCGGCAGGAGTCCGTATCATACGTATATTTTATTCTAGCCATGTTATCCTTCGCTAAAAACTTCTATTTTTGTGCTTCAGAAACGGTTTTATAATTAAAAAATTATGGCTTTGCGTATCTGTTTTATCTTAAAGCACTGTACGCAATATAATTGATTTGACCCTTTAAATCCGTAGTCTGTAAGATAATCAACCTTTTTGCACACAATGAACGCACAGGAAATACGTCAGAAGTTCCTCGATTTTTTCAAAAGCAAGCATCATCAGATTGTTCCTTCCGCCCCGCTGGTAAACAAGGACGACCCGACGCTCATGTTTACGAATGCCGGAATGAACCCGTTTAAGGATTACTTTCTGGGGAATCGAAAGGCGCCGTTCGCCCGGGCCGCGGACACACAAAAATGCCTGCGTGTTTCCGGTAAGCACAATGACCTGGAGGAAGTGGGTATGGATACCTACCACCATACGATGTTCGAGATGCTGGGCAACTGGTCTTTTGGTGATTATTTTAAAAAAGAAGCCATTGAATGGGCCTGGGAATTATTGATCGATGAATACAAGTTGCCTGCCGATCGGTTGTATGTGACCGTATTCGGCGGGGATAAGGAGGATAACCTCGGTATTGACCAGGAAGCCTTTGACTACTGGAAGGCGATCCTGCCGGAAGACAGGATTCTCTACGGATCCAAAAAGGATAATTTTTGGGAGATGGGTGATACAGGA
>CAYGOW010000070.1:0-7126 GCA_964351425.1 uncultured Roseivirgaceae bacterium | reverse complement strand
CATCCGTTGGTGGTGGAGATATGGAACCTGGTCTTCATGGAGTTTAACCGGAAGGCTGATGGGGCGCTGAAGTTCCTGCCGGCAAAACATGTTGATACGGGCATGGGGTTCGAAAGGCTATGTATGGCGATTCAGGGTAAAACCTCGAACTATGATACGGATGTATTTATGCCGTTGATTTCCCATGTTACTTCCCTGGCGGGAATTAACTACGGCGATGACAAGGAAAAAGATATTGCTGTGCGCGTCATGGTTGATCATATACGGGCGATTGCCTTTGCGGTGGCGGACGGACAACTCCCTTCCAATACCGGGGCAGGATATGTTATACGGCGTATTTTGCGCAGGGCGGTCCGCTATGGGTATACGTTTTTAAATTTCAATGAACCCGTATTGTACAGCCTGGTTGATATTCTGGTCGATCAGGTGCGAGATGTCTTTCCCACACTGCAGGAACAATCGGATTTTGTCAAACGCGTGGTTCAGAAGGAAGAAGAGTCTTTTTTGAAGACACTGGAGAATGGCCTTAAGAAACTTGACCAGATCCGGGCAAGTCTCGAAGAAAGTGAATCGTGTATTATTCCTGGTGAACAAGTATTTGAATTGTATGATACATTTGGTTTTCCGGTTGACCTGACGTCCCTGATCGTAAAAGATTTTGGTCTTAAAGTGGACGAAGAGGGTTTTCGGGAAGCAATGGCAGGGCAGAAGTCGAGATCCAAAGCCGATGCGGCCAAGGAGACCGGTGACTGGCATGTGGTAAAGGAGGGAGATAGCACCAAATTTCTTGGTTATGATGAATTTAAGGCAACCTCCCATATTTTACGGTATCGTACGATCCGCAAAAAGGATAAAGAAGTCTTCCAACTTGTTCTGGATAAGACGCCTTTCTATGCAGAAAGCGGTGGGCAAATAGGTGACAAAGGAATTCTGATATCGGATAAGGAAAAAATCCAGGTATTGGATACCACAAAGGAAAATGAACTAATCGTTCATCAGGTAAAAAGTCTTCCGGAACATCCGGAGCTTTCGTTTGAAGCAGAGGTGGATTTTGAGCGACGCAAAAGTATTATGCGTAACCATACTGCTACCCATTTATTGCATGCTGCGTTACGGCAGGTGCTGGGTGAACATGTCGAACAACGGGGGTCTTTAGTAAGTGACAAGTTGCTGCGGTTTGATTTTTCACACTTTGAACGGATGACCGAAGAAGAAATAAAGGAAGTGGAGCACCTGGTCAATCATAAGATCCGTGAGAATATAGCACTGGTGGAAAATCGGGCTGTTCCCATGGAAGAGGCAAAGGCCATGGGAGCTATGGCATTGTTTGGGGAGAAATACGGGGACTTTGTTCGCGTGATAACTTTTGATAAGGAGTATTCTGTAGAATTATGTGGGGGGACGCATGTACCGGCGACCGGAACCATCGGCTTTTTTAAAATCATAAGTGAGTCTTCTATCTCAGCCGGTATCCGGCGTATCGAAGCATTGACCGGGGATGGAGCGGAAAGATATATTGAAGAACAGGTCAGACAAAACCGGGAGATCCATGAGCTATTAAAAAACCCGGCCAATATAAAGGAGACTATTTCACAATTGATGGAACAACGTTCCGAGCTTGAAAAAACCGTCGAGAAGTTCCGGTATGAGCAGGCAGGTCGCGTGAAGGAAAGCATCATGTCCAAGGTGAAAACCGAAAATGGAGTAGCCAGGCTTGTTGCAAAAGTATCCCTGCCCTCGGCGGATATGCTTAAAAAGATCAGCTTTGAGATGAAAAAGGAGGTGGCTGGTCTGATCATGGTTTTGGCAGCTGATATAGACGGGAAACCACAAATATCGGTGGTCATAGATGATGACCTGGTGAAATCGAAAGGGCTACATGCCGGGAATATGGTACGTGACCTGGCGAAAGAAATTAAAGGCGGTGGCGGCGGACAGCCGTTTTTTGCTACAGCAGGGGGGAAGGATTTATCCGGCTTGGATAAGGTGGTTGAATCAGCCACTAAAATGGTAAATGACATTTAGTATGAGCGAGGAAACCACGGATAAATATACCGTTGTCATTGGCCTCGAAGTGCACGCGCAACTGCTCACCGAAAGTAAAATTTATAACGCAGATGCTGCGCAATTTGGGAATTCACCCAACACGAATGTAAGTCCCATTACCCTTGGCCATCCGGGTACGTTGCCACGACTGAATAAAAAAGTGGTTGAGTATGCCATCCGGATGGGACTGGCATGTGAATCTGAAATATCGCGTTACAACATCTTTGATCGTAAAAATTATTTCTACCCGGACCTCCCTAAAGGGTATCAGATTACCCAGGATCGTACGCCCCTATGTGTGGGTGGGAAAGTAACTATTTCGCCAAAAGAATCAGAAGACAGGGAGATTCGGCTCAACAGGATTCACATTGAAGAAGATGCGGGTAAATCAATTCATATGGCCGGAGAGGTAGATACGCTGGTTGATTTTAATCGTTCCGGAGTGCCACTGATTGAGATTGTTACTGAACCTGATTTGCGGAGCCCTGAAGAAGCGCATGCATTTCTCAGCGAGGTGCGAAGGCTTGTACGCTATCTTGGTATATGTGATGGAAATATGGAAGAAGGATCGTTACGATGCGACGCGAACATATCCATTATGCCCAGGGATGCCGATGCTTATGGCAAGAAAGTTGAAGTGAAAAATATGAATTCGTTGCGCAATGTACAGCGTGCCATTACGCATGAAATATCCCGTCAGGTGGAATTGGCAGAAAGAGGGGAGCCCATCATCTCGGAAACACGTACCTTTGATGCAGCGTCGGGCACAACTGCAGGTATGCGTACAAAGGAGGAATTAAATGATTATCGGTATTTTCCCGATCCTGACCTGAGTCCGCTCGAAGTGTCTGAGGAATGGCTGGATGATATTCGCCGGACCTTGCCCGAATTACCGCGTCAACTTGCCAGAAAGTACAAGGAAGTCTATGGGTTACCTGAATATGATGCGGAGGTATTGACCGACAACCAGGAAATTGCCCGCTATTTTGATGAATTGGTGAAACTAAACGATCACTATAAATCGGCTTCGAACTGGGTCATGGGCCCGGTAAAGTCGTTTCTGAACGAAAGTTCGGTTCAGATAGAGGATTTCCCGATCAGACCGGATAAATTGGCTGCGCTAATCGACCTGGTGGAATCAGGAAAGGTTAGCTTTACGGTGGCATCACAGCGACTGTTTCAGGAAATGCTCGAGAATACATCTATTGGTCCTGAAGCCCTGGCAAAGGAATTGAATCTGATTCAGGAAAATGACGATGATGCCATTGAAGCATTGGTGGATGAAGTTATAAGAGCATTTCCGGAGAAAGTAACTGACTATAAAAATGGACACAAGGGACTCTTGGGCATGTTTATGGGAGAATTGATGAAACGTGGCAATGGGAAGATTAATCCCAAAATCGCAAATGAACTATTACGTAAAAAACTAGGTTGAGACATTTATGAAATTAGGTATGAATACAATTTTTTTAGCAGCACTGATATTTTTCTCATGTGGCGGAAGTGGAGCTGGTGAAGAATCTATCCAGGAAGGATATATTACAATATCCGGACAGGTAGGTTTTCCGAATCAGAAAGGGGAGATTGTCCTGGAAAAGATTACCCAGGATAATCAATATATACCTATTGATACCTTCCAGTTAAAAGAAGATTACAGTTATTCAGGGAGTGTGGAAATTCCTAATCCCGGATTTTACCGCATGAATTTCTTCAATCTTCAGCAAGTAAACCTGATCCTGGATGATGATGATATTGAGGTAAATGTTGACGGAAATGATCCCCAGGGTTTTGTGGAAATCCGTGGAAGCAAGGACCATGATTTTATTCAGTTTGTCCAGAATACCATGTCTACCATGCAGACCTCTGAACGAATGAAGCAAATAAACGAATCATTCATTCAAGCGCGTCAGGCAGGTGATGAAGCACTTATGCGTGCCATGCAAGAGGAGTTTATTCAGTACGATGACAGCGTCAAGAATACGATCATTGACAGCATTCGTACATTGGGGCCATCGTTAGGAGCAATTGAAGTGATGAGGACCAACAGAGTACTCAACAAGGATAAGCATTACGAATTTTTTGTTGAATATGCCGCGGATGTCAAGTCGGAAATGGCAGCCTCCCCCGAAGCGATGTCTTTTGTCGACCAGGTGGATAGCTGGAAATTTTTATCCGTAGGAGCTGAAGCGCCGGAGATTGCCTTACCTAATCCGGATGGGGACACGGTTAAATTGTCATCTTGGAGGGGAAATTATGTCCTGCTGGATTTCTGGGCGAAGTGGTGCAAGCCTTGCCGGGTCGAAAACCCGAATGTGGTTCGTCTCTACAATAAATACAACGACAAGGGGTTTGAGGTATACGGTGTATCACTGGATCGTACGCGGGCTGATTGGTTGCAGGCGATCGAAGAAGACGGGCTGACCTGGACGCATGTAAGCGACCTGAAATTCTGGAATAGCGCAGCGGCTCAGACGTATAGTATCAATGCCATTCCTTTCGCACTTCTTCTTGATCCGGAAGGTAAGATCATTGGAAAGAATCTGCGCGGGGTAGCCCTTGAAAAGAAGCTCGCCGAGATATTCGGAGAATAATTCGATCTTAACGAATTGATTTTTTTTGTACCTTATAAGGTATGAAGATTCGTTATTGTGCATTTTTTATATTCCTTCTGTTTGTCGCATGCAGCAGCGATGATGAAATTCAGGTTAATGACGCACTAGGGCCGGCAGAAGAATACTATCTTGAAATAGCCCTGGGGTCGGAATTCGGAGGAGTTTCACCTATTGTTCGGAAATGGACTACCAACATGAAGGTATTCCTTTCAGATACGGTAAATCAGGAATTGCAGGATGAATTCGAAAAAATCAGATATGAGATCAACGCCCTGAGCACAACTATTCAAATTGAGCGGGTTCCTACCATCCAGGAAAGTAATTTTGAAATTTATTTATCGGGTCAGCGACGGTACGTAGAAGATAAACCTGAGGCGGCTGAGAATGCAGTAAATAATTGGGGGTTATTCTGGATTTACTGGCAAAACGGGTCGCATATTTATCGAGGTCACATGTATGTGGATATCGAACGCACGACCCAAATAAGTTGTCAGAAACATCTGCTACGCGAAGAACTGACCCAGGCACTCGGCCTGATGCGGGACTCATATGATTATGATGACAGCATGTTTTATCAGAACTGGACCTGCGGAACAGAATATGCCAAGATTGACCAGAAGGTAATCGCTTATCACCTTCACCCGGATATGAAACCCGGAATGACAAGGGCCCAGGCCCGTGAGGTTTTACTTCAGTTAAAAAACATGTAGGTAAATGGATAAAAAAAGGCGGCAACCTATGGGTTACCGCCTTTTCCTAAACCGTAATTTTTGACCTTGAAGTGTTGTATTAATTCATTGCAATTTTCTGCGTTTCGTATCCGATATAACTAAATACCAGTTGACTTCCTAAAGGTGCCTGTACTGAAAAGCTTCCGTCTCTGTCAGTTACAGTTCCTGTATTCGTACCGGCTACAATTACATTCACACCTGGCAGAGGGCTTCCGTCTTCTTTAGCGACCACTCCGGAAATGACCCCATTGTCTTCATTCCATTTGATGTTCATGGCCCCATCATTAACAGCCTTTGGCATCTCAACTTCAGAATTGTCCTGGTTTCCTAAAGAGAAAACAATCGGGATTATAACCTTTTGTTTTACTTTTTTGCCTCGCTGCTGGGCAGGTTGCCATGCCGGTGCCTCGGCTATAACACGACGTGCCTCTTCATCACATCCGGCGCCAATACCCTTGACCGGGGTTACGTCGGTAATGGAACCATCAACATCCACGACCATCTGGATAAAGACTTTTCCTTCCACACCTTCTCTTCTAGCTTGTTCAGGGTACTTCAGATTCGTTGCAATATATTGGTAAAAGTCCTGGTAGCCTCCAACAGGCTGAGCGGGATCTTCAACGACGGTGAATACTTCTCCGTCCTTGGTCATTTCAGCCACCTTGTTGAGTGTTCCATTGGCTTTTACAATCATTCCAATAGTACCTGTTCCATCTTCATTTTTATCCACGTTTACCCAGGCGATCGTATTTGGGTCCATGGATTTTAATTCGCGGACTTTGTTTTCATTATCAATATCGGACTCCATGTAATTAAACTTTGCATCCGGGTATTGCTTTTGCAGTTCTGCCATTTTCTCCTGAGCTAATGGGGGGAGATCGGTAATCATGCTGGACGTTTCTACTACTTGCTGCATGTCGTCCATGGCTTCATCGTTGCAACTGAAGACCAGGAGAATAAGTCCGAGTACCGGGACCAACGCGGCAAATTTCCATCGTTTAAGTGTTGTTTTGGTTGTTTTCATCATTTGAATCCTTTTTAGAGTTTTTGATTTATTAAAGTGATGTCCTATGGACAAATGGGCCTTATTAAGCGCCATCTTGGCCAGCAAGGAAGAGTAATCTTCCGTTGTGGTTTCTTTTAGTATTTTTTCATCTGCCAGGTATTCATGTAAGTCCTGAATCTGGTGGCGGAAATACCAGCAAACCGGGTTCATCCAGAATAGTATTTTGACACTTTCCAGGAAGATGATATCCATGCTGTGCATCTGACGGATATGTGCCAATTCGTGTTGTAGGATACATTCCTTTTCCCGCTCTGAAAGAGGCACTGAGTTATCCAGAAACAATAGCCTGAAGAATGAGAAGGTTGGCAGGGTGCCATTTGTATAGATAAGGACATGATCCCGGTGACGTTCAATGCGGGTTTTGGAATTTAGAAAGAACCACAAAACCTGAGCAAGTTGAAACATAAACCACATGGCCAGGATTGAGGTACCTATCACATACATCCAGGTGACCAGACTGAAGGTAGTATCGCTGGCGAGTGTCGCATTCTCCGAAACCGAACCTGCGGTAATCACAATTTCCGGTAACATCAGCGACTGAAAAGATTTGACAGCTTCTTTGTTACCTTCAATTATATTTAAATTGAAGTGTAGCAGCGGGAGCACCAAACTGAATGCTGTCATGCTGAGTATATAAACCCGCCTTACCATGAAATGGGTGTCTTTCCGCA
>CAYGOW010000069.1:1594-12524 GCA_964351425.1 uncultured Roseivirgaceae bacterium | reverse complement strand
TCTGTTTTATCCCGATTCGGTCATAACCCAAGGTGATACGTTGGTCATGAATGAACGCATGGCGGGTGATTTCCTTTTCCCGGATGCCCACCTGGAGAATTTTTCCATGAAATGGACTCCCGAAGAAGACAAACTATGGGTGGAAACGAAAGATACCCCGTTTAAATTCTATGATGACTTCGTTTCATTTTCGGGTGAATCAACGATTCAGAAAAACGGTGTTTTTGCGAAGGGTACTGTAGAATCAAAAGGTTCCCGGTTTGAATCCGAAGAGATCAGCTTTGAAAATAATACATTTGGCTCAAGACACGCCTTATTTGAGATGTTATCTGGTAATCCCGATAAGCCATTGCTGGAAGGTACCGATGTACGACTGGACTTTAACCTGAATGACAGCACGGCAACAATTAGTCCTGAGGTCGAAGGAGAGGCGGCCATTGTTTTCCCTTATGCACAGTTCAACACCTCCATTACCGAGGCCAAGTGGGACCTTGAGGAACAAAAAATATTCATGTCTAAGCCAGAAGATGTTGCCATTGAATCTTCTTATTTCTATACAACCCGTGAAGACCTTGACAGTCTCGCATTTAATGCGACCAGCGCGGAGTATGATCTGAAAACAAATGAACTTAAGGTGATGGGAATCCCGTATATCACGGTTGCAGATGCCCGGATCACCCCTGAGAATGGAGAGGTACTTATCCTTGAGAATTCAAAAATAGGCCGACTTACCAATACAACCATTGTGCTGGATACATTGAATGGCTATCATACACTTACCGATGGTGTAATCGATGTTATCAGCCGAAATGAATTTACCGGTTATGCTACCTATCATTTCATTAACTCTCTTGGTGATAGTGTTCCCGTACGGTTTGATAATTTCCGTCTCGAGACTATGGAATTCGGATCTGGTCGTAAAGCCTACACAGAGCAACATTCTGTCGCAGACGGAAATGTTCGGGAAGATCAGGATGCGATGGTAGCTCCCGGCATGTTCTACAAGGGGGGAATGACGCTATATGCACATAAGCCTCAGCTTGAATTGAACGGCTACATCAAACTGGATATGGATGAGCCGGGTTACGATACCTGGATTAAGCATAGCAGTACGGGAGATGACGAAAAAGTTGTCCTCAATTTTAAAGATAATGTTACAGAAGATGGTCGTCCCGTTGTAGCCGGACTCCATTTCAGCACATTTGACGGAAGCCTTTACCGAACGTTTATCACACAAAAGCTGTCACCGGATGATGATGACTTTTACCGGGCAGGTGGCGTGCTGTATTATGACGAGGAGAATAATGACTTTGTGATAGAAGACCCTAAAAAAGCCTCAGGTGAATCCCTATCGGGCAGAATATTCAGGTACAACCGATCAACGAAAAATATTCGGTTCGAAGGGCCGGCTAATTTCCTTCCCAGTTATTCAGACGTGACATTCAAAGGATCGGTGATCGGAACGGGAAATATGGATGAGAATACCTTTGCTTTAAATTCCATGCTTGCGGTCGACTTTAAATCTGTACCCGACCAGATATTTGAGGCGATGACCATGGATATTCTGGATGTAATCAATAACCTTGGAGCGCCGGAAGCCATGGGTGATCCAACCACTTTGTTATATAAACTGGCCGATGTTGCAGGCGAAAGAGCAGCACGGGAATATGAAAAGGCTTCACTCGAAGAATACATTTCACTGGGTGGATTCGTTAGTGAAACGACCGTTTCACTTATGTTCCCTAACATTGATTTCAAATGGTCTGATGAGTATAATGCTTTTTATAATGTGGGTAAGATAGGGCTATCCAATATTGACAAGTTTGATGTTAATGCCGGGCTGGACGGATTTATGGAGATTCGTAGAAAAGAAGATGGTGAACCCGTTTATAATTTGTTTATCAAAGCCTCCGGTGCATCCTGGTATTTCTTCAGTTATGAAGATAACCGATTACTAATGTTCTCAAGCAATGAAGTATTCAATCAATTGGTTAGTGAGAAGAGTAATGGCGCCAAAGCAAAAATAGGCGAACTCGTTTTTGCACCTGCAGACCGGATAGAAACCCTTGCTTTCATTAACGAGTTCCGCTCGAATTATCTCGGGATTGATGATGAATATTTCCTTGATTCAACGGTAGAAACAGTCGTCGAGGAAGACCAGGACGGATTTGGTGGAAAGAAAGATGAAGACGACGGATTTGAGGATGAAGATGATGGATTTTAACCTGTTCATTCACAATGATATAGGTGCTTTCCGGATACTGAACACAAAATTATTCTTCCCTCGCCTTTCCTAAATTTGTATATTTGTGCCAAACCAGCTCAATAAGTCTGGTTCTATTGAACATGAATTGAAGACTTCATGCAGATGATTTATGTACTTTTAGGCGCCTTGACAGCGTATTTACTTGGATCTATACCAACCGCTGTATGGTGGGGAAGAGCCTTTTATGATATTGATGTGCGGGAGCACGGAAGCGGTAATCCCGGCGCGACAAATACCTTCCGCGTACTGGGAAAGCGTGCGGGAATGATTGTTATGCTTGGCGATATTGTAAAAGGTATGATCGCCACCTCAATTGCTGTACCCTTGATGAATCTTGGCTTTATCCCTGAAGCGAATCTGATTACATTCAAACTCGTATTTGGGGTAATCGCGGTAATTGGACATATATTTTCCATCTTTCTAAATTTTAAAGGAGGAAAAGGTGTAGCAACCTTGCTGGGAATGATGATTGCCGTGAATTATGAAGTAGCCCTGATCTGTATTGCGATATTTATCCTTACATTATTATTATCCAAGTACGTATCACTTGCCTCCATCATCAGCGCACTGGCGTTTCCAAGTATCCTGACGTTTATTCCACGGTTTAAAACCTCCGAACCACTACTTATTATTTTCGGATTCTTTCTATTCATTGTGATCGTTTGGACACACCAGAAGAATATTCGTCGAATTGTGGACGGGGAGGAAAATAAGACCTACCTTCTTAAAAAGAGAGAAAACGACTAAGTACTCAATTCTTTGATCATGTCAAGAATGTCGTCGACATGCTCGCGCGAATTGCTCAGTCTCGGGACTTTATTCTGACCACCAAGCTTATCCCTTTTTTTCATCCAGCGATAAAATGTTCCAGCCGGAACATGATGAATCGTTGGTTCTCGTAGTGCCATATCGCGGTAACGCTTGGCGTCATAATCCGAATTGATTTCGCGTAACCGCTGATCGAGCAATCGGTTAAATTCTTCCGGGTCTGACGGAGGCGTTTTAAATTCGATAATCCATTCGTGGCTTCCCTTCTTATTGTCCTCGAAAAAAATTGGCGCTGCTGTAAAGTTGTCAATGGCAGCACCGGTTTTTTCACTGGCATAGGCAATAGCAGTTTCCGCATTTTCAATGACCATTTCTTCCCCAAACGCGTTGATGAAGTGCTTGGTACGACCGGAAATCTTTATCCTGTAGGGGTTTATGGAGGTGAACTTTACCGTGTCACCGATGCTATATCTCCACAGACCGGCGTTTGTAGTAATTACCATGGCATAATTTTCCCCCAATTCAACTTCATGGAGGGGCAGGATGTCCGGATCTTCAGCATCGACCTGCTCAAAAGGTATAAATTCGTAAAAAATCCCATAATCAAGCATAAGGAGGAGCTCATCGCTATCGCGTTTATCCTGTATGCCAAAGAAACCTTCAGAGGCATTATAGGTTTCCACATACCTCATATTTGGGTCTGGAATAAGAGAATTAAATACCGGACGGTAAGGAGTAAAGGCCACTGCACCATGGAAAAAAACCTCCAGATTTGGCCATACTTCAAGAATATTACTGGCGTTTTTGAGCTCCATGATTCGTTGAAGTAACAAAATGGTCCAGGTTGGAACGCCAGCCAGATTGGTGACATTCTGATCCATGGTTATCCGGGCCATCTTTTCGATCTTCTTTTCCCACTCGTCCATGAGGGCAACGTCCAAACTAGGGGTACGGATAATTTGTGCCCACAAGGGGAGGTTTTTCATTATCACGGCCGATACGTCCCCGTAGTATGAATTCTGGGAGGGGTTATATTCATTAATTTGATGACTACCCCCTATGGCCAGTCCTTTGCCGCTAAACATACGGGAGGTGGGATAATTGTTTATATAAATGGATATTAAATCCTTTCCTCCTTTAAAATGACAATCTTCCAGAGCTTCAGTTGTCACCGGAATAAATTTACTGCGGGCATTTGTGGTTCCGGAAGATTTGGCAAACCAGGTGACTTCGGATGGCCATAATACATTTTGCTCCCCGTGCATGAGTCGTTCGATGTACGGAAATATTTCCTCATAGGTCTGTACCGGAACCCGTTCCCGAAATTTTTCGTAAGTGGTGATATCTTCAAAACCGTACTCCTTCCCAAAATCGGTTCGCCTACCGCGGTGAACCAGGTTGATAAGTAACTCCTGCTGAACTTCATGGGGATATTTCATGAATAGCTCAATATCGTGTATTCGCTTTTTCATGACCCAGGATAGTATGGAATTGAAGATACCCACGGTTAGAATTTTCGTTTTAACTCGAAATGCTGGCCTAGATATACCCGTCTCACCTGTTCGTCTGCCGCGAGATCCTCGGCACTTCCCGCTTTCAGTAATTTTCCTTCAAACATCAAATAAGCGCGGTCGGTAATGGACAACGTTTCATTTACATTGTGATCCGTAATCAGGATGCCGATATTTTTTTTCTTTAATTGGGCAACGATCATTTGAATTTCCTCGACTGCGATCGGGTCAACGCCTGCAAAAGGTTCATCCAAAAGAACAAATTTCGGGTCTACGGCCAATGCCCTGGCAATTTCAGTTCGACGCCGCTCACCACCCGACAACACCATTCCCAGGTTTTTGCGCACATGCGTCAGACTGAATTCCTCTAACAAGGATTCCGTTTTCTCCTTTATCTGTGCCTTATTTAATTTTCTCATTTCCAGCACAGCCATTATATTCTCTTCGACAGTAAGTTTTCTAAAAACGGAAGCTTCCTGTGCGAGATATCCAATACCGCGCTTAGCCCGGCGGTACATGGGCAAACCAGTAATATTTTCCTTATCCAGGAATATTTCTCCTTCATTTGGCTTAATTAAGCCCACGATCATATAAAAGGTAGTGGTTTTTCCAGCCCCATTAGGACCCAGAAGCCCAACTATTTCCCCTTGTTCGACTTCCACGGAAACATCATTCACCACGGTTCTTTTCTTGTACTTCTTAATCAGGTTCTTCGCGTGTAGCTTCATCTTTTCAAATATACTTATTCCGGTTTAATATCCTTGATCATAAACTGAAGGCTTGTCTTTCCCCGGAAATGGTTCTCTTCGATAGAATAGGCCATTCGAAAAGGTTTTTTATCCCGAACCAGAGAGGCTAAGTCCACCATGCCGAAACCAATGGCATCAAATGTTTTGTCAGTTCCATATTGTCCGACCGTCATTTTAAGGTGCTTCTCTTTCAATATTGACAATTTGAGGGCGAAGAGCCCTTCACTTGCAAATACAGGGTTTAAATTTTCAGGGCCAAAAGGTGCCATCTGCTTTAAGATTCTATAGAACTTTTGGGTCAGATCATCAAAATTCAAGCCACTGTCGATACATATTTCGGGAATGAGTTGCTCCTCACGAATGGTTGCCGCCACAACACGTTCGAATTCTTCCTGAAAAGCCGGGACATTGTCTTCTTTTAAAGTCATCCCGGCGGCGTACATGTGCCCGCCAAACTGTTCCAGTAAATCCGAACAGGTTGAGAGGGCGTTATAGACATCAAAACCAGTCACGGACCGTGCAGATCCGGTCACCAGGTCTTCGGATTTTCTTGTAAGGATAATCGTAGGGCGATAATATTTTTCGATGCATCGTGAGGCGACAATACCGATCACGCCTTTATGCCAGTCCTCTTTAAACAGGACGGTGCTGCGTGCTGACATCAGCGTACTGTCTGATTCAATCATATTGAGCGCCTCCCGGGTTATCAGTTCGTCTGTGTCGCGACGATTGTCATTATGGCCTTTGAGGTCCCTGGCAAGCACATCCCCATCTTCCATGCTGGTGGATAGCATCAGCTCCACAGCGGCTGTGGCATGTTTAATCCTACCTGCGGAGTTTATCTTCGGTGCGATTCGAAAAACAACATTTGACATGGTCACTTCCGTCATTTGGCTGTGATGCATGATGGCACGTAGTCCGGGACGTGGATTTGACTGAAGACGCTGTAATCCGTGATAGGCAAGAATTCTGTTTTCTCCTGTGACCGGTACAATATCCGCTGCAATACTAACCACCAGGAGGTCAAGGTAATCCAGGGGATCAATGGTCAGGCCGGGATGACTTTGAATAAATGCCTGTATCAGCTTAAACCCAACCCCACAGCCTGAAAGTTCTTTATACGGGTATTCACAATCTGACCGCTTGGGGTCCAGTACGGCAGCGGCGGCAGGGAGTGTATCGCCGGGACGATGGTGGTCACAAATTATAAAATCAATTCCCAGGTCTTTCCCCTTGTCGACTAAAGCGGACGACTTGATGCCACAGTCAAGCGTGATGATCAATGATATGTTTTCCTTCGAGGCGTGAACAAGGCCTGCTTCCGAAACACCATATCCTTCCAGGTGACGATCCGGTATGTAATAGATACAATGTGGATAGAAGGATGAAAGGAAATGGAACATCATCGCCACAGATGTTGTACCATCAACATCATAATCCCCATAGACCATAATTCGTTCGTCATTCCCTATGGCTGTGGCCAGACGATCAACGGCCCGATCCATATCTTTCATTAAAAAAGGATCATGAAGCTGGTCGAGAGAAGGACGAAAAAATAACCTGGCGTCCTGAAAGGAAGTAATATTTCGTTGTGCGAGTAATTGGGCCAATGGACGTGATATGCCCAATTCTTCACAAAGTTTTGCCTGGGTGGCAAGATCAGGTTGGTCAATAAACGTCCATCTTTTTTCCCGCATACAGCAAATATAAATGAAAAGGGCTGCCACATTGCCGGGCAGCCCTTATAAGTTTTCATCCTCCCGGAAAGTTTATATCCCGGGAGCGCGTAGTCTGTCCCTGAAGGGAAACTACAATATTATACGGACAAATTATTGAGATATTACGCCTTCGAGCACATCTTTGATCGGCACTCGTTCGCCGTCCTTGTAAGGAACAATCCAGGCATCCTTTACCCCCATTTCCCGAAGGTATTTTTTGAATGAATCCGCCTCCCAATAATCCCTGAAATTACCAAGGGTTATTTTCTGCGTTTCATCACGGATTTCACCGGCAAAATTCGGGTTATTATCAAAGTATTTACTCAGGTCTTTGTTACGAAAAGCACCGATCTGCACCTTGAATACTACCCCGGGCATGGCGGTTTCTGAACCACCGGCCGGAGCAGATTCCTGCATGCTGGCCATTTCAGATTTAGCAGCAGAAAGATCCGCACGAAGCTGTGTAAGATTCTCCTGTAATTCGTCAATTTTTCCGTTTTTATCGTCCAATTGAGACTGCAGGGCCTGGTTTTCTTGTTTGATGGCAGTTACTTCTTCCTGAAGTTGCTGCTCGTTTTCCATAAGTGTTTTAAGCTGTGCAGGGTCTTTTGCCATCTGCTTAGCCATGCGTTTCCATTCCTTTTTTTCTTCTTTAGACAGCTGTCCAAACGCATTTATGCATATAAGCAGGCTCAGCGTCATTGTGAGAAGAACTGAAAAATTTTTCATGAGTCGTAGATTTAAAAAATGTCAATTAGAGGCAATATAAGCAATTATTTGAAAATTCATTCCTTTAAACTGCCCACCATATCTTCCGGACGTACCCATTTGTCGAATTCTTCCTCAGTTAGGTATCCCAGGTTCAATGCTTCTTCCTTCAGTGTGGTGCCATTTTCATGGGCCGTTTTGGCAATTTTTGCTGCCTTTTCGTATCCGATATGGGTATTCAGCGCCGTCACCAGCATCAGGCTGTTATTCAGGTGTCTTGTGATGTTTTTGATATTGGGTTCGATGCCGATTGCACAGTGCTCATCAAACGATACGCAGGCATCGCCCAACAGACGGGCGGACTGTAAGAAATTGGCAGCCATGACGGGTTTAAAGACGTTCAATTCATAATGACCCTGGGTACCCCCAACCGTGATGGCCATATCATTACCAATTACCTGCGCACAAACCATGGTCAGGGCTTCACACTGGGTTGGATTCACTTTACCCGGCATGATGGAAGACCCCGGTTCGTTTGCCGGGATATTGATTTCTCCAATACCGGCGCGGGGGCCTGATGCAAGCAGACGAATATCATTGGCAATCTTGTTCAGCGAAACGGCAAGTTGCTTTAATGCCCCGTGGCTTTCCACAATGGCATCGTGTGCTGCCAGGGCTTCGAATTTATTTTCCGCGGTTCGAAAGGGCAGGCCGGTAAATTTTGCAATTTTTTCCGCTACCAATTCAGCATAGCCGGTTGGCGTATTGATTCCCGTACCTACTGCGGTGCCGCCGAGCGCTACTTCTGAAAGGTGGTCCAGTGTATTACGTAATGCTTTGATTCCGTGGTTGAGCTGGCTGACATAGCCCGAAAATTCCTGTCCGAGGGTCAGGGGCGTTGCATCCATCAGATGGGTACGTCCAATTTTGACAACTTCCATGAATTCAGCGGATTTCCTGGCCAGGGTATCCCGTAATTGTTCAACGCCGGGAATGGTTGTTTCTACCACCATTTTGTAGCAGGCAATGTGCATGCCGGTGGGGAAGGTATCGTTGGATGACTGGGATTTATTTACATCATCATTCGGGTGAATGGTCCTGTCTCCTTCTCCCAGAGAGTTTCCTTTGAGTACATGCGCACGGTTGGCAATTACCTCGTTTACATTCATGTTTGACTGCGTACCCGAGCCCGTTTGCCAAATCACCAGGGGGAATTGGTCATCATGTTTTCCTTCGAGTATTTCATCGCAAACACTTGAAATAAGATCCCTTTTTTCTTCCGATAGCACACCTAAATCATGGTTGGCATGTGCAGCGGCTTTTTTCAGATAAGCGAATCCTCTGACAATCTCCAGTGGCATACTGGCAGGGCTTCCAATTTTAAAATTATTTCGGGACCGTTCTGTTTGAGCGCCCCAATATTTATCGGCAGGTACTTTAACCTCGCCCATGGTATCTTTTTCGATGCGGTATGACATGATGTATGGATCTGATTTACAAAGCAAATTTAGACAAAATATGTTCGTTTTGCTTTGATTTAGACCGTGTAATTGGCAGGATTACTTTCGTCATTCACCGGTAGTGGTCCGGCAATGACCGATAATCGCTAACAGGCCCGGGAGAAATGCCTTAATATCGTACCAACAAAACAAAATTCCATCATGACACAACAACAAACACCTCAACATTCCCGCGACCGACGCTTTTTACTCGGTATTGCGCTCCTGATCTTCGGAGCTGTCTGGCTTCTTGAGGAGGCCAATCTGATTCCCTCCTACCTCACCTATTATATCTTCAACTGGAGAACTTTCCTGATCGCCCTGGGTGCCTTTCTGGTTGTTCAGCGAGACAGGGTTACACCAGGAATTATTTTAATTGGCATAGGCTCCTTCTTCTGGCTGAGAAGACTTGATTTGATTTTCTTTGACTGGGACCTGTTTCTTCCTGCAGTCGTTATCCTTATCGGTATTTCTCTTATTGTGGGTCGAAGTGTCCGGCAGTCAAATTCTTCTGAGGGAGGAAATGAAAAGCAGGATTTTATCGATGACTTTTCTCTGTTAGGGGGCCGAGAACGGACGATTACTTCCCAGTCGTTTCGTGGGGGAAAAGTCACTGCACTATTTGGGGGCTCCCAGATTGATCTGCGAAATGCAGAGCTGGCACCCGGTGAGAATGTAATAGACGTCTTCATTATGTTTGGTGGATCTCACATTATAGTGCCACCGGATTGGAATGTGCGTGTGGAGGTATTTTCACTCCTTGGAGGATTCGGTGATAAACGTCACTCGGCACTTAAAGTGGTCCCGAATCTTGAGAAGACGTTAATAATCAAAGGGTTTGTTATGTTTGGAGGCGGAGAAATTTCGTTAACCTCCTAACTGATGCAACATCCATTAACCGGCAAAGCCATTTACCTGTACCTGCTGATCTGGGGGCTGATCATTTCAATCCATGCGCTGCTCCTGCATCAGCTGTACGGGTTTCTATTGAAAGATTGCTTCCTTGATGCAAGCATCTTTTATGTGCCGCTGGCCGGCTTTGGCTTGTCATTATTTTATCTCGTCCGGTATTTTCGCGGCCCTAACGGGATAAATGTCACCAATATCGCATCGCACTTATTGGCTGCGCTGATTATCGCGATTTTCGTTTCCTATGGCTGGAAGCAGGTAATGGAATTGTTTTATACCGAACCCGACCTGCGAACCTATATCAATGGAAACCTTGGCTGGCATATGGTCAGTGGCACACTTATGCTCATTCTGGTCCTGATGTTTTATTACCTCATGGACAACCTGTATAAATTACGTACCCGTGAAATTCGGGAGAAGTCCCTTGAGTCACTATTGCGTGAAACGGAGATGGAAATGTTGCGTTTTCAGATCAATCCCCACTTTATTTTCAATAGCTTGAATTCTATCAGTGCCCTTACCATGGAAGACCCGGCCAGGGCGCAGGAAATGGTGCTCCGGCTTTCCGAATTTTTTAGGAATGCACTCGGAAAGAACCGGGAGGCCGCTCATTCACTTCGAGATGAATTGAAACAGGTTGACTTATATCTTCAAATTGAGCGTGTCCGCTTTGGTGAGCGGTTGCAAATAGAAAATGAGATTGATAATCAATGCCTGGATCTGCAGGTTCCGGCGCTTATTCTCCAGCCATTGTATGAGAATGCAATAAAATATGGGCTCTATGAGCAACTGGACGCCGTGA
>CAYGOW010000069.1:0-1584 GCA_964351425.1 uncultured Roseivirgaceae bacterium | reverse complement strand
ATGATTCAATGGCCGCAGTCAACAAGGGCCGCGGCATCGGGCTTAAAAATGTGCGCTCCCGGCTTGAATTAATGTATCACATTCCAGACCTTGTTACGATAGAACGTACGAAGGATACCTTCGCAGTTCATCTCTTTATTCCAAAAGTAACCGATGATTAGTGTATTGCTGATAGATGACGAAGAACTGGCACGGTCAGTTTTGAAGAATTACCTCAAGGATAATCCCGAGGTTAGGATCGTTGGTGAAGCGGCGAACGGGTTTGATGGGCTAAAACTAATTCAGGAACATTCTCCAGATCTCGTCTTACTGGATGTCCAGATGCCTAAACTTACCGGCTTTGAAATGCTGGAGTTGCTCGATACGGATAATCGCCCTATGGTCATATTCTGTACGGCGTATGATGAATATGCACTGAAAGCATTTGAGCTGAATGCTATTGATTATTTGTTAAAACCCTTTTCAAAGGACCGGCTGATCGAAGCGCTGCAACGGACGAAAACCCATCTCTCGGAAAATAAGGAATTACAGCAGCATGCGATCCAGCAGGTGGTTGAAGATCATCGACAACATAGCGGCACGATTGACCGGCTTGTGGTGAGGCAGGGAACAAAAATCATAATTATCCCGGTGGGTGAAATTGATCATATTCAGGCAGAAGATGATTATGTTTCAATCCATACCGGTGGTAAGAAGTACCTGAAGCAAATGACCATGAAATACCTCGAGGAGGCACTTCCGTCAGATGAATTCGTTCGGATACACCGTTCGTATATCGTATCGGTCAAGGTCATTGACCGCCTGGAAGCCTACTCCAAGGATTCATACCTGGCCATTCTCGGCAACGGAGAAAAATTACCGGTAAGTCGCAGTGGGTACCAAACCCTTCGTGGAATATTAGGCTTTTAATCAGACAGGCGTAACTTTGCCCCATGGCAAAGCATAAAATTGTTGTTCTTGACGGACATACCTCAAACCCGGATGATTTTTCCTGGCAGCCTCTTGAAAAACTTGGTGAAGTTGTTGTTTACCCACGGACGGCAGATGACCTTGTTATAGAACGTGCCTCAGGAGCGGATATTCTGATCCTGAACAAAATCAAAATGACCCGCGAAAAAATCAAGGCATTGCCGGATTTGAGATATGTGGGCTTGCTGGCCACCGGGTTTGATAATGTGGATATTGTGGCTGCGAAGGAGCATAATATCATTGTAACCAACATTCCATCTTACAGCACTCCGTCGGTGGCACAACATACGTTTGCCCTGTTATTACAGCATACCAACCGGGTCGGACTGCATGACCGCAGTGTTCATGAAGATGAATGGGTCCGAAGCAAGGATTTTAGTTATTTCAAAGAACCTTTATCCGAACTGGCGGGAAAATACTTTGGCATCATGGGGTACGGACAGATTGGACAAAATGCCGCCCGGATCGCCCGTGCTTTTGATATGAACTTATTAGTCCACTCCAATCATGCAACAAGCATCGAGGGGGGTGAACTGGTTTCCCTGGAGGACTTATTCAGAAGAAGTGACGTGATATCTTTGCATGCGGCCCTGACAAAGGAGAATACCGGAATTG
>CAYGOW010000068.1:3222-12536 GCA_964351425.1 uncultured Roseivirgaceae bacterium | reverse complement strand
GCCTCCGGCATTGGTAAGGCAACTTGTCCAGCAAGCACAAAATCCAAGAATGCTCCTTCGCTAAAGTTCTGATTGAACCATGATGCTCTGACCAGGGTATAATTAAGCCCTGAATTAGCCACGATTTCTTCGCATGCTTCAGCTTCAACTTCTCCTTTTCCTGAGAGCAAGACTACCTTCTCTAACCCTTCTTTCAAAGCCGCCTCTGTCAATGCCGTGATGGCTTTTTGAGACCCGGGCACAGCCAAGTCAGGGTAATAGACAATGTAGGCGCGATCCATACCCTTAAGCGCAGGCGCGAACGTTGAATAGTCTTCCCAATCGAAGGCAGGTGAGCCATTTCTTGATCCTATTGTCACATTGTGGCCTAATTCTGTTAATCCTTCTACTACTCGGCGACCAGTCTTCCCGGTTCCTCCGATTACTAAGATGTTGTGTTTCATTTTATTGGAATTTTAGTTATTAATTAGATTAAACCTTTTTAGTTTCTATCATAAGTGCCAGCACAACCATTGAGAAAGACAGAATCGCAAAAACGGTTCGTACCAGGTGGAGCTTGTTCCAGTTTGTCTCGTAAAACATTCTGAATTGCGCCATTTTTGCGGATCCCAATTCTGCAATATTGAGTACGTCTAGTTGATTGTTGAGTGGAACATTGCCAAGTCCAGTAACTATGACCGTTCCAAACAAATAGATAATGGAAGATGAGAGCATAAGTCCAAAGACAACTTTGTTCGAATGAAACTCAAAAATGCTGGCTATACTCAGCAGAACCACGCTACCAAAGAATACAGTGAAGAATGCCGGGTTCAGAATCCCTCTATTGATATACAGCATGGTCTCCAGATAGGGTCGGTCTCCTAATTGTTTTGTTCCAGGAATTACTGAAACCGACCAAGCGAAAAACAAGCCTGCGGAAAGCCCGGTCAGTATTACCGCTCCCAACAAGACCATTGTTCTAAGTGAAATTTCCATGTTTATAGTATGTTTTGTGTGAATAGCCATTTTTTTGAACTTGACGAATTCCTCTTCTGTCTTTTGGATTTCATTTTCTTTCTGAATTTTGTCTCAAGCATCGAAAAGACTTGAATCTTAAGGCTTTCATCAGAAACTGATTTTGGATATTGATCTTTATTTGTAAAATCAATGGGACCGAGAAAAATCAACCCAAAAATTGTTTAACTCAACATTAAGGGTGTGATTGATTTCGCTTTCATCCTTTTTGTAATTGTTTATGAGACAAAGTTGAAACACTGAATGGCCATTTTCTTGACTCTTTATGCCAATGATTTGACACTTTAAGCCAAAAGGAGGGAAGACCTAGTTTTTTCTGAATTCGATAGGGGAATTTCCAGTCCACCGTTTAAAAGCACGATGAAATGCGCTTTGCTCGGAGAAGCCGGTCTCAAATGCAATCTCTGCGATGCTTCTTGAAGAGTTTTTTAGTAAGTTCTTTGAGACTTCTTCTTGTGTTTTTTTGATGAGGTCTCTGTAGGTGACTCCAGCCTCAGACAACCGTCGGGTGAGGGTGCGATTGCTCATTCCAATGTGTTCAGCAATCTGATGAATACTTGGGATACCGCTGGGAAGGGCATCTCTGATGAGCAGTTCAACTTCATAAACAAGTTTATTTCCGGTCACTTGTAATCTGGTTGTCTCTTCCTCTACACGGGCAACAAGAAAACTGTTAATACTCCTATCAGCCTTAGCTGTACGAGTTTCTAAGTCGGAAGTCCTGTAGGTAATGGAGTAATACGGTTGATTAAAAAGTATTGTGCAGCTAAATGCCTCATTATAGTCACTAAGATCGGCAGGAGGGTTGTGTTTGAATGAGACCTCAATGGGCGAAATACTGGTTTCCGTAATGGCTTTCAGTACAACTACTGCGGCAGAAAGAGTGGCCTCATTAGAAAGCTCCATACCCCTTCGATGTGGTTCACGAAGTAAGTAGACAACTGAAATATCTTGTTTTTTTTTAACCTTAAACACATAGGTGTTGGAAAGTAATTTGAAGTATCGCTCACTTCTATCGAAAATCTCTCCGGCCCAAAAACAAGTTCGCCATGAAAGCCCGAGAACTCCATAATCTTCAATCTTCATTTCCTGGCCAACTCTAACAGAAAAACCAGGCCCTAATTTTTCATCAATTATTTCGTGTAGCTTAAAAAACTCATCTGCAGGTACAGCCTGAATGGAATCTATATCAGAAATTGGCGTTGTGAGATCTTTAAAATCATTTCTGGCCATGCCTTCAGCAATAGCATGATTTATCACTTTGCGGTAGAGATGTATCGAAATGTATTTCACCCTCCCAAGTTAAGGTACAAAAAAAATCAAAACCATTAAAAAGGCTGCTCCGTCCGCCATAGCCAATGCTGCGGCGGCTAAAAACAGAATGAGAATGCTAATGAGAATGAGCATTCTCATTTTAGTTTTTACTCATTCCGTTTCTCCTACTCATTCTGAACTGGGTTTCGGCCCAATATCACTGGGTCTTTGACTTATACGGAGGGAAAGAGTCCGTTTATTTCTGCTTTTATTCTATTCAATTTGAAACTTCTGCCAGGGATGATTTTGAGGAATTACTTTCTTGGTTTCTCAGTATTTTAACAATTCTATTATTTATGATTTCTGATAAATTCCAATTATACAGTTCAGAGTCTGTGGTGTTGTAAAACTCAATAATAACCGCATCAAGGTCTTCATAATATTTGGCGAAACTCTGATAGCCGGGAACCCAACCGCCATGTTCATACTCATAAATGGAAGAATATATTTCCTGTTCTCCCTTTTCAAACACTGACCCATCATTCAATGCCCGAATAAACCTGCCCACATCTTCTGCCGTGGCTAACATACCATGATCGTCGGCCTTTAAATCATAGGGATGACCAACATGATATCCACTCATCACATCGTCCATATTCACTTCGCTTAGTGAACTGTAGGTATGCGTAAGATTCAATGGCCTTAAGATCTCTTCCTGAATGAATTGAAAATTCCCATATCCGAGTTCATCATCCATGATCTTATTGATAAGCAGGTAATTCGTATTGCAATATTCGTAGTCTTCACCGGGATCAAAATTGGCCGGTTTATCCAGAATCAACGCAAGGCTTTCTTCATAGGACTTTGTAGGATTTGCCCAAAAATTCGGTGTGTCCGTAAAATTGGGAAGCCCACTTCTATGCTGTATCATCAACCTCAAAGTGATTTTGTCTGCGTTTTCGATTCTTCCCACAAGTTCGGGTAAATAATCAGCGATTGTTTTATCCAGGGAAAGCCGTCCGTGGCTTACCAACTTGGTTACAGCCACCGCGTCGTAGAGCTTACTTATGCTGGCGATCTTAAACAAGGCGTGGGGGTTGGCAGGTATCCTGGCTTCCCGATTGTGCCAGCCGGAAGCAATGTATTGAGGGGGTTTGCCATCCTTGTCCACATACACAATCATACCTTCAAATCCATGGCCTATGGCTTCATCGGCCTGCTCCTGAATCGTATCCGGTAGCGGGAGAATCCATGCCTTTACCAATAGCCAGGGAACGAAGAACAAGGAGGTTATGCTCGCTGCAATGAGGACAATTCTGAAAATTTGTTTCTTATTCATAATAATTGACAACGGCGCGATTATCAAATTACAAATTTTAATTCCGGTAGTTTCGATGGATTGGTATTTATTTTGTCGCCAAAATAATGCTTCATAGAAAGTTGCAAACAGGTTGGCTTATAAGTATACTAAGACTCATACACGTTAGTTGCAACAGAAATTTAAAAGTGCTTTTCCTAGAGCGAAAACTTATTATTCTCCAATTCCTTTTCAATAGTCAGTAAATTTGGATCGATCACCACCTTCGTTGGCCTTTCATTTAGGTGAAAAGTTATGTTATTTTTTACTTGTTGGATGTGTACTTGTTTAACCTCAAATAGCGAATCGTTGCTGTTATAAAACCCAATTTCAATAAGGTCATTTAACGGCAATGACTTTTCAGGTTCCATATCATTATATTTATCAACCGTAAAATCCAGTGAGATATTATAACCCTCGTCAGATTCCTGAATTGATGCTGACCCCATACGCGAATCGTAGAATACAATATTTTTGAAAAAATCAGAAATGAGGTAATGCAAATCTTCCGGTACCGCTTGTTCTAATTCATTTATAAAATCTATAGTTGTCGGGTAGTTCTTGTCAGCTGAAGAATATTCAGATAGGAATGATTTTAGAATACTATTCATTTTATTTTCTCCGAGGTAGTGTGCGATTGTATTGAATGCCAACGCTCCCTTACCATAGGAAACGTATTCCTGTTCAGCCTTAACGAGGTACAAAGGCGATTCTTTTTCAGTTTCATTGGCTCGTCCCTTTAAATACCTGAGGCGTTGTGCTTTCAAAAATTGGAGGGCACGCTCTTTTCCGAAATGTTGTTTGTAAATTTTAAGGGAAATGTATTCAGTTATACTCTCCGCAAGCATTGGAGCACCAAGAACGTCCTTTGGTAATAGTTGATTCCCAAACCATTGATGCGTCATTTCGTGAGCAGAAACATAAAAAGGCAAATCTATCTTTGCCTCACTTTCAGCATTTATGCCAAAACGTACCTCGGAGGTTAAAATAGCATTGCCCAGTGCCGTAGCAAAACTACCTTCCGATAAAGGAAACTCGATTATTTTGATTGCTGTATGCTGATAAGGAGTATAATGAATTGAGTTATAGCTCAGAGCGGCTTTAATCCCTGCAATCATACGTGCAATATTACGAGTATGCGTGTTATGGTGATAAACTTCTATCGGAATCCCACTCCAATAGTCTTTTTGTATCTCAAATTTTCCAGAATTAAATGTCATCCCCATTTTTACGGGCTTATCTGTTTTAAAGTACGCGTAGTTTCTATTGTCTTTTCTCCATTGATTGACCAGGTTGCCGCTTGCTATGGCCGTTTGGCTTTTTGTTGTGCTAATTATTGCTTCAAAGTTGATCAAGTCGCTGTCTATTGCCTGATAATGGTTGTTTAATGCGGTTGGGTCATGTGGTTCTTTCTTTTCATCACCGATAAAATACCCTAGCCTTGGAAGGATGTCATGCTTTAAAAATGTTCCATTTTCAAGAACACCTGAATTTCGTTGAAACAGGGTGTTGGATTGGTTTTCAATTTTGAAACTAAGGCTTAGTGTGTCCCCGGGTTGAAGAGGTGTCTTTAGTTTGTGAACAAAAAATTTCATCAGTTTGTCCGAACTAATCAGGGTATTTGCTCTTGGAATTGCATAGGAAGTATGCTCATCAAACCCGGTTTTAATGAGCAGCGTATCCATGGGTGCAGAGGTTTGATTCACCAGCATATAATATCCGGAGGCAGTGAACGATTTTTTCTCCGGATACATATCCATAGTCATTTTAATGGATTTTATCCGAGGCTGTAACAGGTTTTTGTATTGGCTAAAATTACTCTCAAAATTTTGCAGGGAACCCGGTGTAATAGTAAGAACGTCCTTAGAATTTTCCGCATTGTAAATACTCACCCCAAGAATCATCAGACATAGGAAAAGGGTACTGCCTATAATTCTAAGTGATCCGCTTAGGCGGAAGTTGGCAATTTTTAAGCTTTCTTTAAATGAGAAGAAATTTTCCCGTCGCCATAAAAGATAACTAAGAAGGATTAGGAATAGCGAAACTACTACCCAATATACCTGAACTAAAAAATATCCGCTAAAAAGATTACCATACCCATTCAGATCACTGTAAACCAATGGGGGAGGAGTATTAAATTGCAGTAAATAGGTGGTAATCCCTATTTCTGACATACTACCTTTAGCCAGCCATAATAGTAGCAGCATGAATATTCCCAGGTAAACATTGGGAACCAATGTGTGTACGAAAACCGATGCAAATGCCCAAGCTATCAGGGAGATTCCAAAAATCACAAGCAGGTGAAAGAGATACTGATCAATCTCCAAGGTAAAAAATCCATTACTCAGTTGAATGGTGATTCCAGTAATCATCAATAGCCATAGTAAAAGGTATTGTACTTTTACAATGGCGATGATTTTAGAAAACAATAGAACCCCATTGCTAACCGGTGTGGCATCGATTAGCGCTTTCATGTCCGATAGACTACTACGATGCACCAACATTCCGGAATATATAAACGTCAGTAAAATAGTTATGGTAACGAAGAAAAAAGATGGAATGGCCAGCATTATTCTGGTTAATGGGAGCATCACCATTTCACCTGTATTAGTAACTTTCAACACCATAAAAACAATGGACAAGACACCTAAAATTCCAAAAACGTAGAACATTGGATTAGCAATCAGATACATAAAATCGAGCTTAGAAAGCTTCCAGATAAGCTTAACTCGCTGGATGGTGGAAAAGTCAAAGGCGACGTCCGCGGATTTGATATTTTGTATGGTTGAACTTGCGGGCGTGACTGATTTATCCGGTGTCCTGTTCCTACGGAAAAGTTGAAAGCCACCATAGGAAAAAGTGAAGACATTAAAAAGTATAATAACAACGATCATTGCCAGTGCCAACCACAGGATTCGGTTGTAAACCACCGCAGCTGATATTGGAATTATTTTAGTGTTTTGTTCAGCAAGGGTCCAAAATTGAGTTTCGTAACCCACGGCATTTTGGCCAAAAGGATCGGTGATGGCAATTAATAGATCATTCCCCGCAAAACCATTTTCAGTGATCAACTGAAAGAGAAAAACAAAAATCACCAAAAGGAAACCCGCATAAATATTTCGGCTTATTGTAACAATGGCAAATACAAAAATGCCAATAACGAATAGATTCGGGATTAAAAAAACGAGGTAAGCCTGGAGGTAGCCCAAATAATTTAATGCTCCTATTTTTGGGTTGCTGTATCCCAATAGCCATTCTCCCACTAAGAATGCCGAGGCACAGGCTAATGCGATGCACAATACTATCGTAAATGCTCCTAAAAACTTACCGGTCAGATAGACTCTTTTATTGATAGGGAACGAATACAGAATGGGGTATACTTTGTGCTTGAAATCTTTGAATATACTTGTCCCGACGATTGCGGGTACAAGAAAAAGCAATACCTTCCCTAAATACTGAAACAGATAATTGAGCTCATGCGGCGAGTTTAATAACCGTACTGCCCCGGTAGCTTTTACAGGCGGATCAAAAAAGCCACCTGAGCCGATAAATGATACGAACGAGAAGCAAAAAAATGCAACAAAATAGATGTAGGTGACCGGTTTTCGTAACCAGTAACTGACTTCATACAGATAAATAGAAGATAGCATCTTAAGCGTTATGGTTGAGCGTAATGAAATAAACATCTTCCAATGAAGGTTCGGTTTTCTTAAAAGTTGTATCCGGCTCCGTTTTTGAAAAAATCTTGATTACCATTTGATTCTTTTCGGAATAATGTGATGAAATTAAATCGTATCGCGATTGGTAGATGCTCAGTACATCTGGTTTAATCGTTTTTGTCCATATGAAATTCCTGAGTGATTTGATAGCCATCTTTGGTGTTGACTTTTTAAGAACACATCCTTGGTTCATTATGGCTAAATCAGTACACAAATCTGTAACATCTTCTACAATATGGGTTGAAAACAAGACGATATGTTCAGAACCAATGGCGCGCAATACATTTAAAAACCGGCGGCGTTCTTCCGGATCCAGACCGGCCGTTGGCTCATCTACTATGATCAATTTTGGCTGGTTAAGGAGTAATTGAGCGATACCAAAGCGTTGTTTCATACCTCCTGAGAATTCACTGACACTTTTATTTTGAACCTCTTTTAGATTCGTGAGTTCCAATACTCCTTCAATGCATTTGTTTCGATGTATTTTGGATGAAATGCCTTTTAAAAGAGCAAAGTAATCCAATAATTTTCGTGCCGATAGCTTTGGATATACTCCGAATTCTTGCGGAAGATACCCTAACTGTTTTCTTAATTCCATAGGGTTTTTGAGCACATTTAACCCATTAAAATGGATAGTGCCGGAATCGGGTAGTTGCAATGTGGCAAGAGTTCTCATTAGAGAAGATTTTCCCGCTCCGTTGGGACCCAGGAGGCCAAACATTCCTGTATCAATTTGCAATGAAATATTATCCATTGCCTTGACCCCCTTGGGATATGTTTTTGTCAAACTATCAATGTGAAGGCTCATAGCTGATGGGTTTTATGGCAACAAAGGTCTTTTTACTAAAATTGGTTTTAGGTACTCCTGATTTCTGGTTTTGGGAAAATTATTTTCTCAAATTATTCCCATCATCATTTTGGTTGTGCTTGTTTGATTCAAGCTTGTTCTTAAACATTCCCAGGAATGGATCAAAATTAAAGATGTACAGAGAGGGCTAATTGGTTATTTGGGACAATCTTCGATCCTTGATGGTCCAGTAAATGTCGAAAGGTCCAATGCGCTTTGTGTTGGAAAAAAGTGATTTGGGAGGTAAGCCTGTAAGCTTTTTTACATGATTGATGAATTCTGACTGATCATAATATTGATTATCATAAGCGAGATGCGTTAAGCTTTTAACGACCTCCTGATTTTTATATTGATTAAATGCTTTACGGAATTTTATGTTTTCCTTCAAGGTTTGGGGTGAACAACACAGGTGCTTTTGAAAAAGGCGATTCAGTGTTTTTCTGCTGACACATACTCGTTCTGCCAATTTCTGGATGGATAAATTCTCGGAATTATCCAGCAGCAATTCAACGGCCTGAATAACTCGTATGTCATTAAAGGGGGTATATTTCCGCAAGAAAAAAGCATCCAGGTGGGAAATTTTCAGGTCGACATTTGGCGTGTTAAATACCACTTCGCAAACCTCCAGGAACTCTTCACCCAAAGAATCAAAATAAGAGAGACTTCCTGTGGTTATCGAATTCAGATTAGCCTCTATAAATTGATTAATACCCAAAGGTTCAAGCGCAATACATATTCTATTGACTATCCCATAATCAACCGCAATTCTCCTCGACTTAATGTTTTTGGTGAGCAAAACGGTGGTTTTTCCTTTTTCTGGTTTCGTGATTCTGGTCGTATCATCCCATATCACATAGCTATCTTTTTGTACTGTTAAACCAATACGATAATGAGGATAATAGTAGAACTGCCTGTAATAACCAATGTCAAAAGTCTTATAGAAGTAGTAGTACGGAATGAATCTTTTTACACATTCATTTTTTGGTGATACCACAATAAATTCCTCTTTAATCATTTCTCCGTTTAATGGGAAGACGATACTGATGAACTTATGTTACTGATGGATCATAAATATCCGAAGACTTAAGTTTTGATGAATTGGATTGAACAGTATTCGAAGTAT
>CAYGOW010000068.1:0-3212 GCA_964351425.1 uncultured Roseivirgaceae bacterium | reverse complement strand
AGTATCTTCATTCCTTTCATATAGAGAAAGAAAATATAATTCTGGAAGTGCTTGTCCAAAGGCACTTATTCACTTTTTTCAATTTGCCTTACTGCTCATTCTCTGGCCGAATTCCGAAAATCAGCAAATACCCAATCATCCAGAATTCTCCAGCAGTGGCTGGAAGGGTTAAATATCGTATAACCGAGCTTTCTATTCCCGTGTAATTCATTGTGGTGCTTATCAGATAGCCGATACCGCCAGCAATCAGGGTTCGCCCCAACCATACGGGCATCCTCTTTGTACTGGTGATAATGTATCCCAACGGGATGAGCCAAAGCCCAAAGAAGAGTCCACCGACACCCCAAGCGTTTGAGATAAGGTTATTCAATAGTTCAATGGCTATTAATTTGTCCTCAACTGCCAGGGCAGAACTTGCTATTTCGATAGCGGAACCCATTGAGACTGCACTAATTATAATAATTACTGAATTTATCATGCCCCAGATACCGGCTGTCCATGCGGCCCACTCGTTTATTTTTCTGAATAATTTATAGAACCATACCGCGGTAAGAGCTTGTGAAACAATGATGGCAAATTCCAATAGCAGCCGGGTTCTGGCGAGTGACTCATTGTCGATCAGATTTGTAAGTGTATTCTGCGAATCTGCGGAATTATATATCTGCGGATGAACTACCATAAATCCTAAAATGCCTGAAATGGCCATCATTAAGTACCAAATTCCTGCGATTCTGGCTGTGGTTACTAACGTACGTTGGTTGTGCTTTAAAGACATATTTTACTTTCGTTTGATCTCACTAAATGGTATTTCGTTATTACGGGAGCACTTTATCAGGAATTTTCCCCCCTGGGCCATTTCCATGCCTGGAAAATAATAATGGCAAATATTACAACTTCCGTAATGTTGAAAATAACATAGAATGCATGCCATTCATCATTGATGCTGGAGGTGATTATGAGCACCGAGATACAAGCATATATGAATGCGAGAATAATATTCAACCATTTATTGAGTTGAGGCGGCAGCAAAATGGAGAGAACTATCATCAGGGCGGGGATAATTAAAATCAGAGAAAAAATTACTAAAATTCCGGGCGATGTTGGCCCTACAGGAGTTTGCAGGTTTATCATTTTCTCTAATTTCCCGGGAGTCATTAGCTGGAAATAATCGGCATAAATGTAAAGGAACATCAACGAGGTCCACAGAGTGGCAAGTTTAATTTTTACGTTGATTTTGTAATTGGTTAATGATTCCGTGCCGGTTGAATTTATACCCATTGTGATTTTATTGTTTTGCTTTAAGCGAAGACGATGAAAAGGTAAGATTGTTACAGGCTGGTAGATTTGTTTTGCTCGTTAACAACTCACACCACTGAAACGGCACTTAATCTAAACACTGGTGATAACTGGGGCCAGTCCATTACCAATTCATAATTTGATAACGGTATTAGATTGTTTTTTATCCGTAATGACAAGAAACAATATTATCAGAACCACCATAAAAGAGCCAAAAAAGGCTGCATATTCGTTAACAGACCCAATTAATGACGTCAGGGATTTTATTTGATCGGCTTCGGCAATTGTTTGGGTTATAAAATCATTAGCAAAGAATAATCCGGTGACCAGAAGCCAGGGCCATGCAGACTTCCTCTGCAGAAAGAACAAAATCAATCCGACCCCAGCGCTAACATAGGTGGCCGCTACGCTTGCTTCTTCGAATCGATAAAACGTATCCGGGCCTTCGATTTTATACTGGGGCAGAAAACTAATAAAGGTGAAAAACAGCGCGATGCCAAAGAACAAAAGTGCTGTACTCAACAGGAAGTGGCCGTGTAATTGTCGATTCTTTCTGAACAGAAACCCTAAAATAAGGAGAATCCCGATTTCAAAAGCTGGAAATATGTTTTGGATCACCAGCATATCTGCCTCACCCCGAGCTGCAGATCTGGAGGCGGAATGAACCGATAACAGAATGAGGGTAGCAGAAACCAAAGGGCCAACGACAAGAATCGATACGCCCAATTTCTTATGCAACGCATTCTTTTTCTTAGTAATGAGTATCAATTGAATATACAGAAGAAATAGCCATATGAATGTGGTGACCACATGCAGGTTTTGGTAAAAAGTCGGATCAGTACTCGGACCGAAATAGATATTCCAGAAACCTGTGATACTTAACAGGATAACTATCAGGAGGAAGTATCGCTGGATTAGATCGTTTTTAACAAGAGTCTTCATTTCTACTGACGGATTTTCAATTGCGTTGGGACTGAGGGCCAAACATAGCCCCTGTGGTGTATTGGATATAGCCGGTTTGAGTAGGAGGGTGCATGATATTCACTTTATAAGTCTTACTCTTTTAATCAAAGGCCATGAGCCTTTTACAATTTGAGATTTCATCACTATTTTATTTCGACCACAACCTTTCCTTTATGTCTTCCCTCACCGAAATACTGAATCAGTTCCGGGATTTCGTCGAAAGAATAAGGGCCGTCAATAACAGGTCTTAGTTGGTCTTTTTCTACAAGCTGTGAAATCTGATCCAAGCCCTTATTCGCTTTAAGACTGAGAACGCTTAGTTTTTTACTGGTTAGGAGTCCTAGTATCGATCCTACAATTAAAATTTCGAATAACCGGTACATCGATCCTCCGACGGTTACATACCTGCCACTTTTTTTAAGTGACCGGGCATATTTAAAGACGGATCTGTTCGATTTTGTATCGAGGATAAGGTCGTACTTTTCTCCTGTCTGGGTAAAGTCTGTTTTTTTATAATCCAACACCTTATCAAACCCCAGTGATTTCAGCATATCAAGCTTTTCGCCACTGTCAACGCCGATTACATTTAGCGTATATGATTTCAGGATTTGAATGCCTAAAGTTCCGACGCCACCTCCGGCACCATTGATCAGGACGCTCTGTCCGGTTTTCACTTCTCCTTTTTCCAAAAGTCCCTGCAGTGCGAGTATTCCGGCATGAGGCAAGGCTGCGGCCTCATTATGAGGTATGTTGGAGGGCTTTTTGGACACTGTTTTTTCCGGAACACAAACGTATTCGGCAAACCCGCCAAACCCGCATTCCGACAGATCGCAGTATATTTCATCTCCGGTTTTAAAGGAATTTACTTTACTTCCCACGGCTTCGATTGTACCGGATATGTCAACTCCCGGGATATTTATTCCTGGCCTTTTTAAGCCGTATAGCATCCTAAT
>CAYGOW010000067.1:12047-12564 GCA_964351425.1 uncultured Roseivirgaceae bacterium | reverse complement strand
ATCGAAAATCGCCACCTGGCTTTACAAAATATCTTTTCGGTATCCTGAAAAAGTATTTTTTCAAAATCAATCTGACCTTGACCTGTTTCTGAAGAATAAAATGGTTCGCGAAGAAATCGTCGACCTGGTGCCGGGCAGTGGTATAAACCTGAACCAATTCCCTCCATGCACCTTCGCCAGGAATGCTAATTTTCGATTTTTAATGATATCCCGCCTGATCGTTGACAAGGGTATTTATGAATACATTGACGCCATACGTTTAGTAAGAAAAGAAGGGATTCAGGCGCAATTCGCACTCTTAGGTGCGGTGGACGAGGAACATAGCCGGGGAATCAAACAGACAGAACTCACGGCATGGATCAACGAAGGCCTTGTTGATTACCTGGGTACGACCGAGGATGTGAGACCCTACATACAATCGGCGGATTGCATCGTGTTGCCCTCATACAGGGAGGGTACCCCGCGAACACTCCTCGAAGCCGCCAGTTCGTCAAAACCCATTATTGCCACCCGGGTG
>CAYGOW010000067.1:5499-12036 GCA_964351425.1 uncultured Roseivirgaceae bacterium | reverse complement strand
AGTTTAATGGCTTGTTGTGCGAAATGAAGGATGCGCATGATCTTGCCGAGAAAATGAAAATGATGATCTATCTGGATAATGATACCTTGCGTAGTTGGGGCGAAAATGGAAGAAAAAAAGTAGAAGCAGAGTTTGAAGAACGCCTGGTTATAGACAAGTATCTTGATTCTATTAGTGAATTATCTGAAAGAATTTTTTAATAGCTGCGTGGCGCGGATTAGTTTAGCATAAAATTTTGACGCGTATGGAAATTATTAAAACCCACATAGAGGGGTTAATGGAAGTGAGAGGCCCGATTTTCAAAGATGACCGGGGGTATTTTTTTGAGAATTACAACAAAGCGCGTTTTGAGGCCGCCGGACTTCCCACCAATTTTGTGCAAGACAATTTCTCACGTTCCAGTGCAGGTATTGTGCGAGGAATGCACCTTCAAATGCCTCCTCACGGACAATTAAAATACGTACGTGCACTCATGGGCCGGGTACTTGATGTGGTCGTTGATTTACGACCCGGTTCCGAAACGTACGGGGAAAGTCACTCTCTCATCCTGGATGCAAACGAATTCAATGCGCTCGTGGTACCTGCGGGCTTTGCCCATGGCTTTGCGGTACTTGAAGAGGCAATATTTCACTACAAGTGCACAGAAATATACCACCCGGAATCCGAAACCGGCATTCGATGGGATGATCCGGAGCTGAACATCGACTGGATGGTTAAGGACCCTGTAATCAGTGAAAAAGACAAAAATTTACCTACATTTAAAGAGTTTACCGAAAAATACTCAAAGGATATCAAGTGAAAAATACACTATTTTTTCTGTTGGTGGTTGGCCTGATTTCAGCTTCATGTAGTTCCTACAAGCAGAACATCATGTTTAAAACAGATGAGTACACTACACTGCAGACTCCGGACACCTCTTCATCACATTTTATTATTGAGCCCTTTGATGCCATCTCACTGGACGTATTTACCAAGGACGGTGAGCGATTAATCGATCCTGATTTTGCCCTGGCTGACAAAAATATAAACAACATTGAAGCATTAAAACCCAGGCTTAGCTATTTGGTAGAGAAGGATGGTACAGCAAGGTTACCCATGGTAGGTAAGGTAAAACTTCAGGGGTATACCTTGCGGGAAGCAGAAGTTCTGCTCCAGAAAGCCTATTCCGAATTTTACCAAAGTCCGTATGTTAACCTGGATTTCAACAATAAGCGCGTTGTCTTACTCGGGGCGCTGGGAAGCAGGGTAATTCCACTGAATGACGAAGAAGTAAGAGTAACAGAAGTATTCGGTTTAGCGGAAGGAATTGACAACGATGCCCGTATGGGTAATATTCGTCTCCTCCGCGGAGATAAAACCTATCTGCTGGATTTCAGCCAGGTGGCCACCTTTGAGCAGTCGAATATGATTGTGAAGCCCAATGATATTATATATGTCGAACCCGTCAGGCGACCCTTTACCGAAGCAGTCAGGGATTATGGCCCGATCATTTCTGTCGTAACGACCCTGGCGTCCTTAATCGTAGTGATCGTAAGTGTGAGATGATGGAAGAACAGCCAACACAATCTTCGGGGACCCACCCTTATGAGGGAATCGATTTCGAAAAACTAAAAACAGTCTTTCGACGGAAACTCCTGTGGTTTGTTGTGATCCTGATTCTTACCAATACCCTTGCGTACCTGGTCATTCGTTGGACCAAACCTGTGTTTGAATCCTCAAGCCTGCTGCGCCTGGACGTTGCCAAGCCAACGAATTTATTTGACATGACTCCATTTGAGGATAACCAGGCAAATTTACTGGCCAGTGAAATGGAGCTGATTCGATCAAAGCTTTTCCTTAATAAAGTTATTGAGGAAATGAATCTGGATATAAGTTACTATGCTGTTGGGGAAATGCTGGTGGATGAAAAGTTTGGAAGCACTCCCCTTGTGGCAGACATAGAATATATGGGCCCAACCCTGATCGATTTGCCCATTTTCATTGATATCCTTGATAAGGAAACCTACCGGGCCCGGATAGGTGAAAGACCGGACAATTCTGATCCTGTTCAACGATTTGGGGAAAAAATTGAATGGGACAACCTGCGTTTTACACTATATGCCACGGTGTTTTATGAAAAATACCTGCCCACCAGTTCATATTATTTTGTTAAAAACAGCCGAGACGCCTTATTGACGTACCTCTCCAATAACCTGTCGGTTGATTATGATAATATCACGGCCAACACCATTCGTATTTCATTTCAGGACCATAGTCCGGTAAAAGCAAACAAGCTGGTCAATGCAATTGACAGTCTTTACCTGCAGTATACTGATCAGAAAAAGAATCAGGAAAATGAACAGAAAATTGAATGGCTGGAAAGTGAATTGGCGAAAATCGAAACCCAGTTAAATAGTTACGAAGACTACTTTGAGAATTTTACGATTGAAAACCGGTCAAGTGATCTGAACACCGACCTGAATGAAACGATCATGGTAATGAACAGCCTGGACTCGCAACGGCTCTCCATATTATCACGGATCAGGGATATTGAGGAATTCAGCCTGCGCTTATCCCAAGGAGTTGAGAGCAGTTTGATCGAAGCTAATCCGGCTAAATACCCGCCATTTATTGTAGAAACGTTCACGAAATTACAGGAGGAATCTGCTAAACTCGATGCGATCAGTCAGGCGTATAACGAGAATACGTATGCCTTCAGCCGGCAAAAGGAGTTGGTCAGCACGTTGCGAACCTCATTAAATGGCCAACTGGATGTGTTAAAAGATCGTTTGAATGAAGACCTGAAAACGGTCAACCAGGAAAGGAGTCGCATGGAGAATCGGTTTACCGATATGCCTGGTAAAAATACGGAATTCAATAAAAACAGGCGTTATTACAGCCTTTATGAGGAATTTTATCTCACCCTGATGCAATCAAAAGCTGAATTCCAGATTGCCAAAGCAGGTACTGAGAATGATTTTATTATCCTTAGCCCTGCCACTTTACCGACTGATCCCATTTCTCCCAATGTTCTGATCATACACGGGATCGGCATGGTGTCTGGTATCGTTCTGAGTCTGTTCTTCCTGGGTGTCTTTTACCTGTTAAATAATAAGATAAATTCTCTTAAAGAACTTGAAAGACTTACCTCCTTCCCAATTCTTGGCGTTATCCCGAAAGCCAACGAGAAACTAAGTACCACCCAGCTTATAATTGATAAAAGGCCAAAGTCCGCAATTAGTGAATCATTGCGTACGATCCGCACGAATATTGATTTTATGATACGCGGGGATGGTGCAAGGTTAATGTCAGTCACCTCGACGGTTGGTGGAGAGGGAAAAACATTTCTTTCCGTGAATTTAGGAGGTATCCTGGCCCTTTCCGGAAAGAAGGTTTGTTTACTGGATCTGGATATGCGCAAACCAAGGGTACACAATACTTTCGAAGACGAAAACAATACCTCTGGAATGTCGACCATCCTCATCGGGAAAGATTCGGTTTATGATATGATTCGTCAATCCAGTATGAAAAACCTGGATTATATTCCCGCGGGGCCCACGCCTCCCAATCCGTCGGAACTTCTATTGGGAGAATCCTTCAGCATGTTGCTCGACGAGCTAAAGCAGATATACGACGTCATTCTCATGGATACCCCACCGGTTGGATTGGTCACGGACGGACTGTTGGCCATGAAAAAAGCAGATTTATCCTTATATGTGGTACGGGCAAACTATTCTCAGCGTAAATTTGTCAATACATTGAACAAGCTTAAAAAAGGCAATCACTTTAATAAGCTGACCGTAGTACTCAATGCTCTGCCCGATATAGGTAGTAACAGTTACGGGTACGGATACTACGAGGAGAAAAAGGCTGAATCAGTAATGACACGTGTTTGAAAAACTAATTTCACTATTTTCCTCCCAACCTGGAGAAATACAAAAGCTCCTTAAAACGGATATCCATTCTCACCTCATTCCGGGAATTGATGATGGCGTGGAGTCCTATGAGGAGTCGTTGGAGATTATCCGACGATTTTATGAGATGGGATTTCGAAAACTCATCACGACGCCTCATGTTATGCAGGACTTCTATGATAATGAGCCCGAAGTTATCCTGAATGGTCTTGAAAGATTAAAAGAAATTATTGCTGAGGATGGTCTTGATATGGAAGTGGGGGCCGCCGCAGAATATTACCTTGATGAGACATTGCTGCAGAAACTTGAGAAGTCAGATGACCTGCTCCTATTCGGCAAGAATTACCTTCTTTTTGAAACTTCATTCATCAATAAACCTCTCTATCTGGATGATTTCCTGTTTTTAGCTCAATCCAAAGGGCTGACCCCTGTCCTGGCACATCCGGAAAGATATGCATTTGTTCATAATGAGCCTGGTTTGGTTCAATCTCTCATAGATCGCGGACTGCTTCTTCAGCTGAATTTAAATTCCCTTTCGGGGTATTATTCAAAAGAAGTTCAAAAAATGGCCCGACGACTGATTGATCAAAAGCAAATACATTTTCTTGGTAGTGACTGTCATTCAATGAAACATTTCGATGCCTTGGTAGAATCCATGCGAACACCCCATTTCCAGCGTGCCTGTGCCCTTCCCCTCTTAAATTATTCCCTATGATTTTAGTAACCGGCGCCAATGGATTTCTGGGACGATATGTCTGTTCAAGATTACTTGAGGAAGGTAAAAAAGTAAGGGCCCTTGTACGGGAAAAATCCAGAATGAGCGGATTTGAGCGCCTGGAGGAACTGGACATCCATGAAGCTGATTTGCGGGATCCCGTCATGTTGGAAGCAGCACTTCCAGGCATTTCGACCATCATACATTGTGCCGCAGTAGTTTCGTTTGACCCGGCCGACTGTGATAAAATGATGGATACAAACATCATCGGGACCCGAAACCTGATTAACGCTTCGTTGATTCACTCTATTGACTACTTTATTCATATCAGTTCAGTCGCCGCCCTCGGACGAATTGCGGCTGACGGAACGGTCCGGGAAACGGTGAAATGGCAGGAGTCCCGCTGGAATACCTGCTATGGAAAATCGAAACATCAGGCCGAGTTAGAAGTCTGGAGAGGTATCTCAGAAGGAATGTCGGCCGTTATTCTGAACCCATCTGTAATCATCGGACGCCCTACACCCAACGCCATCAGCAATACCTTATTTGATTTCGTTCGGGAAAAACACAACTATTATCCGACCGGCAATCTTAATTATGTGGACGTCCGCAATGTATGCGACGCCATTCTCCATCTTATCAATTCGCCTAAATCAGGTGAGCGATATATTCTTAATGCAGCAAGTATTCCTTACCAGGAATTTTTTCAGGAAGCAGCTATGCGACTCAATGTGCCCCCGCCATCCAGGCCCGCAACCAACCTGGTACTTCGGATGGCGCTTTACGCCGACATTTTGAAGAAATGGTTTAAGGGAAAACAAAGGTCTTTCACAACGGAAACACTAAGACTTTCGAAAAGCAAAATATATTTCAGTAATGAGAAGGCACGCCGGGAACTAAATTCTACCTTTGCACCATTATCAGAGTCATTGGACTGGATTCTTTCGGGAGATAAACCCCATCAATAATTTTCTCCCGCACATGGGGGTGATTTCAGAATATTGATTAAATTGATGAAACTATAGACGCTTATTCATGGCAGAGAATTTTAGGAGAAAAAAAGAGGAAAACGAACTGATTAAGCGGTTTGAAGATCACATCAAGAATAGAACCCCTCACTTTTTCGAACTTGACGCCTTCGAAGAAATCATTAATCATTACCTGGATCGGGGCAAATATCCACAGGCGCTGACCGCGGTCAACCTGGCCATGGATCAGTATCCTTATTCATCCGAATTGAATCTATTGAAGGCACAGATTCTTAGTAATCTGCAAAAGTATGATGAAGCGCTTGATTTGCTGGAGCAAGCAGAGAACTTCCAGCCGGCAGATGCTGAAATATATTTCCTTAAGGGTTCGATTTTCGCATTACAAGGGGATTTTATGGCTGCCATTCACGAATACCGCAAGGCTGAAATATATACCGAAGACAAGGACGAAGCATTGTACAGCATCGGTCTGGCATTCCAGAGCATGGAGATGTACAAAGAGGCTATCGAAGCGTATAAAGGGGTAGTCGAACTGAATATCTCTCACGAAGGAGCACTTTATGAGCTGGCCTATTGCCTTGATGTGATGGGCGAGCTTGAAAAAAGCATCTCCTATTACAAGCAATTCATTGATTCGGACCCATATTCACAGTCGGCCTGGTACAACCTGGGAATTGTATACAATAAACTGGAAAAGTACGATATGGCCATTGAGGCCTATGAGTTTGCAGTCGCCATAGAAGAGAATTTTTCTTCCGCATGGTTCAATATGGGCAATACCTACGCCCTCATGGAGAATTATCCGAAGGCATTGGATGCCTATAGAAAAACCATCGACCTGGAAGGGGCAAGTCCTGAAGTATATTTTCAAATCGGTTCGGTCTACCGTTCCATGGAACAGTATGACCTCGGGATCAAATATTTTCAAAAAGCCACCAAA
>CAYGOW010000067.1:0-5489 GCA_964351425.1 uncultured Roseivirgaceae bacterium | reverse complement strand
TGTACGACGAAGCCTGGTTTGGTGCAGGCAAATGCCTGGAAGCGCAGGAAAAGTGGTACCAGTCCTTACATTTTTATAATAAGGCCTTAAAACTGGATCATGAAAATGCGCAGTACTGGAAAGCGGTCGCTGTCAGTGAATTCAGGGTAGGAAATATTGTTTCCAGTCTGGATGCGTATGAAGAAGCTGTTATGCTTGATCCTGAAGATGTGGAAATCTGGCTTGACTGGTCCTATATCTATTATGACCAGGGGGATTATAATAAGGCAATTGATCTGATGGCCAGTGCCATGGAGGAATCTCCGGACGAATCACGTTACTTTTATCGCCTCACTGCCTATCTTATCGGCGCAGGCAAATACAAAGAAGCCTTTAATTATTTAGAAAATGCGTTAATTTTGGATTTTGAAGGACATACAACACTTTTTGAATTCTTTCCGGAACTGGAAACCCAAAAAGCACTATACAAAATCATTGAACAATTTCGAGAAAATAATCACTAAATTCTAATGAATTATACGCTAAAGAATATTCCTGAGCGGACAACCAAGCCCAGGCAATATGGCTTTACCATGGCCATGGACAAGGGGCTAAGCCTTCGGGAAGTTGATGACTTTATTGACACATGTGGAGATTATGTTGACATCGTTAAACTGGGCTGGGCCACCAGCTTTGTTACTCCCAAACTAAAGGAGAAACTGGAGGCATATAAGCAGGCGGGGATACCCGTTTACCTAGGCGGAACGCTCTTCGAAGCTTTCATTGTCAGGGATCAGTTTGAGGATTACCGTAAGGTACTTGACACGTACGATTTACACTATGCCGAGGTAAGCGATGGATCCATCGAATTGGACCACGAAGAAAAATGTGAATACATTCGGAAGCTGGCCACACAAGTGACCGTGCTTTCTGAGGTTGGCTCGAAGGATGCCGAAAAAATTATACCTCCTTATCAGTGGATAAAGCTGATGCAGGAAGAACTTGACGCGGGAGCATGGAAAGTAATCGGAGAAGCCAGGGAAAGTGGTAATGTCGGATTATTCAGATCCACCGGCGAAGTCCGCTCCGGCCTTGTCCAGGAAATACTTACCAAAATCCCGTTTGAAAAAATAATCTGGGAAGCCCCGCAAAAGGCGCAACAGGTTTGGTTTATTAAATTACTGGGCGCCAATGTCAACCTGGGGAATATTGCCCCAAATGAAGTTATTCCTTTAGAAACCATTCGTCTGGGACTGCGCGGAGATACCTTCAACCATTTCCTGGGTCAAGAATAGTCCGATGGAAAAATTCAGGGATGCCATTCTCATTTATATTAAGGGAGTCGCCATGGGGGGTGCAGACGTTGTTCCCGGAGTATCCGGAGGAACCATTGCACTCATAACCGGAATCTACCAGACGTTACTGGAGAGTATCCGGGCAGTAGACCTTACCGCGATGAAATTATTGGCCGGATTTAAGTTTCGCGAATTCTGGACCAAGATCAATGGAGCCTTTCTACTCCCTCTTGTTTTAGGCATTGCCACAAGCCTGCTTACACTGGCGCGCTTGATCAAGTACCTGATGTACGAACACCCCATTCCGTTGTGGTCCTTCTTTTTTGGGCTCATCCTGGTGTCTGCATTCTGGGTGATGAAGGAAATCAAACATTGGCATTGGGGAATCGTCGTATCGCTCCTGATAGGCACCCTAATCGCCTGGGGAATTACCCTGGCAACACCGGCTGAAACCTCTGAAGCCTGGTGGTTTGTGATCATATCTGGTGCTATTGCCATCTGCGCCATGATCCTGCCCGGAATTTCCGGGGCCTTTATTCTCCTCATTCTGGGTAAATACGAATTTATCTTAGAGGCTGTTAATCAACGCGATCTGGCAACCATTGCCATCTTTGCCGTAGGATGTCTTTTCGGCTTGTTGAGTTTCTCACGTGCCATTTCGTGGCTCCTGAGAAAATACCACGACCTGACCATCGGGCTTCTTGCCGGGTTTATGATTGGGTCACTAAACAAGGTCTGGCCATGGAAACTTCCTGTTATGTTCCGTATTAACAGCGAAGGCGAGCAGGTCGCCTATATCACGGAGAATGTGTCTCCTTCCCTTTACCAGACCAATATGGGCCAGGATGCGCACCTATTGGCAGCTATCCTTTGTTTTGCCGGAGGGATTCTCCTCGTGGTCCTCATTGAGCGGTTTGCCTATTATAAATCCGGTAACATCTCCACCTGATGAGACGCTTTGGCCTGATCGGAAAAAAGCTTTCTCATTCCTTTTCGAAAAACTACTTCACTGAAAAATTTGAAAAGGAAGGTCATGCTGATCATGTCTATGACCTGTTTGAACTCGATACTATTGAGATGATCAGGGAGGTGTTTAAGGACCCCGACCTGCAGGGCCTCAATGTTACCATCCCCTATAAAACGCAGGTCATCCCCTATCTGTCGCGACTGGATGAGCGAGCTGAACGGATAGGAGCGGTCAATGTTATTGCCTTTTCAAAAGGAGAACCCGTAGGCTACAATTCGGATTATTTTGGTTTCAAAAAGTCACTTGAAGACTGGTTGGGACCCACGATTCGGCCCGCACATGCTTTAATCCTTGGAACCGGCGGAGCGTCCCGGGCTGTGAAAGTAGCGCTGGAGGATATGAACATCCGCTATAGCTGTGTTTCCCGTACCCCAGAAGAGGGGCAGATCAGCTACGCATCGGTGGATAAAGACCTCATCCGTGAATCCCATCTGATCATCAATACCACTCCATTGGGCATGGCTCCCGACATTTCAAGCTTCCCGCAAATTCCCTATGAGGCAATGGGACCAAATCATTATCTTTATGATCTGGTCTACAATCCTGAAACGACCCGTTTCCTGAAAAAAGGAAAGGAGGCTGGTACCCGAACCATGAATGGCCTGAATATGTTGTTGCTTCAGGCAGAAGCTTCCTGGCGCATTTGGAATAAGTAAAAAATGGTATGGCATTTAAAATTACAAGTGAATATGAACCGACTGGCGATCAGCCTGCGGCAATTCAGCAGTTAACTGAAGGTGTTGAGGCAGGAGAACGCTTTCAAACACTTCTGGGTGCAACCGGTACCGGCAAGACATTCACCATCGCCAATTTAATTAATAAGGTCAACCGCCCTACACTGGTCCTGAGTCACAACAAAACCCTCGCAGCGCAATTATACGGGGAATTCAAGCGTTTTTTTCCGGAGAATGCAGTGGAATATTTCATAAGCTATTATGACTACTACCAGCCGGAAGCTTTTATCCCAACATCCAATCTCTACATTGAAAAAGATCTTTCCATCAATGAGGAAATTGAAAAGCTTCGCCTTAGTGCTACTTCTGCCCTGCTGACAGGCAGAAGGGACGTGATCGTGGTGGCCTCGGTATCCTGTATCTATGGTATCGGAAACCCTGAACAGTTTGCAAATAATGTCATCAAGTTACGGGTAGGCGAACAAATTGCGAGAAACCGATTATTATTCTCACTGGTCGACATACTCTACAGCCGGACCGGCGCAGAATTTAAACGAGGCACATTCCGGGTTAAGGGGGATACCGTAGATATATTTATTGCATACGGGGATTTTGCCTATCGCATCATTTTCTGGGGAGATGAAATTGAAACCATTCAGCGCATTGATCCTGCAACCGGTCAAAAAATCTCAGATGAAAAAGCCATCAGCATTTTTCCGGCAAACCTCTTCGTAACCGGAAAGGAAATGTTACCCCAGGTAATTCATGAAATTCAGGATGATCTCATGGCACAGCTTGATTCATTCAAACTCGAACAACGGCACCTCGAAGCCAAGCGTCTGGAGGAACGGACAGAATTTGATCTGGAGATGATCAGGGAACTTGGCTATTGCTCCGGCGTTGAAAATTACAGCCGTTATTTTGATCGCCGTCAGCCAGGTGCGAGACCTTTCTGTTTGCTCGATTATTTTCCGGATGACTACCTGATGGTCATTGATGAAAGCCATGTTACCGTCCCGCAGGTCCGCGCTATGTGGGGCGGCGACAGAAGCCGCAAGGTAAACCTGGTGGATTACGGATTCCGTTTGCCCTCGGCACTCGATAACCGGCCATTGACGTTCAATGAGTTTGAAGCGATGCAAAACCAGGTCATCTACGTCAGTGCCACACCAAGCGAATATGAACTCAGGAAATCGGAAGGTATTATTGTCGAACAAATTATTCGTCCGACCGGTCTCCTCGACCCACAAATTGATGTCCGTCCAAGTAAAAATCAAATAGATGACCTGCTGGAAGAAATTGATGAGCGAATCAAGCGGGAAGAGCGCGTGCTGGTCACTACCCTGACGAAACGGATGGCGGAAGAACTTACCAAGTTCCTGGAACGTGCCGGTGTAAAATGTCGTTATATCCATAGTGAAGTTGATACGCTGGACAGGGTAGAAATTCTCCGGGAATTGCGACTGGGAATTTTTGATGTGCTGGTTGGCGTTAACCTCTTACGGGAAGGACTGGACCTTCCGGAAGTATCATTGGTAGCTATTCTGGATGCAGACAAGGAAGGATTTCTGCGTAATCAGCGATCCCTGATCCAAACTATCGGAAGGGCTGCAAGGAATGCAGGCGGAAGAGTAATCATGTATGCGGATACGGTCACGCGGTCCATGCAGGAGGCCATTGATGAGACCAATCGTCGCCGGGCCATCCAGGAGGCATACAATGAAAAGCATGGTATTACGCCAAAAACCATTCTGCGGAGCAAGGAGTCGATCATGGCACAAACGAATGTGGGGAATCGGGACAATACCAGGAAATTCTATTCCGGTGAAGAAGCCTCTTCGGTGGCAGCCGACCCGGTTGTGAATTATATGGAATCGGATGAATTGGGGAAAATGATTGTCCAAACCCGCAAAAACATGGAAAAAGCAGCAAAAGAACTGGACTTTATTGAAGCCGCCCGACTGAGGGATGAGCTTCAGGAGCTCGAGGAACTTCAAAAAAAGAAGGAATCGGGATCATCATAACTAAAGTACCCGGAACCTCGTTAAAATAAAACACGTCAAACGAACAGAGGAAGACAACGAATCGCAGAAGAATATGAATAAGAAGCAGTTTTACATTGGAATGATTCTATCCGCCATGACAGGAGCAATTGTGGCGGCTGTCCTAATCGTATTTCTGCTTCCCGGTTCGCAAGATCGTCCGTATTCTTCCATTGACCAGCGTCAGCGACAAGTGGCCCTTGCCGGCAATATGGATTCCGCATTGATGCGCAGTGAGAAGGTAGACTTTGTTTATGCAGCAAACAGGGTCACGCCAGGTGTGGTGCATATACGTACCCTGTATTCTTCAGGCCGTTACAGTGTTAATCCCCTGGAGAATATGTTCAGAGCCCCGGCACGTTCATCAGGATCTGGCGTCATCATTTCCGACGACGGATATATCGTGACTAATAACCACGTCATCGAAGATGCCCGACAGGTAGAAGTAGTCCTGTATGATAACCGCCAGTAT
>CAYGOW010000066.1:9447-12569 GCA_964351425.1 uncultured Roseivirgaceae bacterium | reverse complement strand
TCCTTGTTTTCTTCCGAAGACCGATAGATCATTTCATCCTCCTCATTATCATCTGCATGATCCGGATGAATCCTTCGCATTGGTAATGCAACGCAGATATATTCATATATGAGTTGCGCCAAATCAATGCGCTGCGTGTTTTTGGTGATTATATACAGCTCATCGTCCAACTCCTCTTCCGCTTCGCCGTACTTGTATACAATCTCCTTCTTCTCCGCAACTTCGTAGTCAAAAGGCTTCAGGGTTTTATCACATTCCAGCGGAATACGCGCGTTAAGTTGCATATCCACGCCCAGCATGCGTTCCTGTTTGTCAAGATCCACATGAACAACCCCTTTACCTCCGGATACCGGACTATTTTCAAATCGCTCAAAGAAGCTGTCCTTCACGTCAAAATCATACGTGTATTGCCCTTCCTTGAGCTTGTAAATGTCGATTTCGTACCTTGTATCCACTTTCACTACCGTTCCCTCTTCGGAATTAAGGTTGCAAAGTTAATAATATAATTGAAATTTTTCACAAGAAAGCAGGAATAAACAATCTTGTTTTACATGTGCCTGATCAACATGAATGGTTTAAACGTATTCTCTGAAAACCGTACGTTTCAATTCATCTTCATCAATCTGATGAATATTGTCTTTCAGGAAATTAACAACGATTTTTTTGAAACCCAGTTTGATGGCAATATTGTGACAAAACAATAATTCACTGTCAAATATTTTTTTATCCACCATCATCAGATCGATGCAGTTAATCAGGTAATCATACCGTTGATTATCCGATAGGGCACCAAAGGATCCAATAGGCTCCGGTTCCCGAATCAGGTCTTTCACACCGTCTTTGGGAAAATTTCTTTTTTCTGCCAGGGCATAGATCATATCTCTTTCTGTATCCGAGAAATGCTTATCTGCCTGTGCTAGCTGAATAAGAATATTTAATTGCTTGCGCGTAACAATGTCCATTAAAAATTGGCTTTGGAATGATTGGTAATTGGACAATTCAAATAAATCCGACCCAAACTATAGAATATCTTTATTGGTAAATATAAGGTTTTTAATGAGAATTAGAATCAAACGTAATTTCTTTCGCGTTTTTACAGGTTTTCTCGCCTGTTTTTTATGATATCCAGCGCGGTAAACAGTGCCGCGCGCATGGAATTCTCGCTGGCTTCGTTTTTACCGGCCAGGGTATAGGCAGTGCCGTGGTCCGGTGAGGTGCGAACGACAGGCAACCCGGCGGTGAAATTTGTGCCCTGCTGAAAGGTGAGTGTTTTGAACGGGATCAACCCCTGATCATGGTACATGGCCATAACACCGTCGTATTTGGCGTGATCTCCTTTTCCAAAGAACCCGTCGGCAGGGAAAGGACCGAAAAGCAAGTGTCCTTCTTCTTTGAGTTTTTCCATCACCGGTCTGATCGTTTCTTTTTCTTCATTACCCAATAATCCGTCCTCTCCGGCATGTGGATTCAAACCAAGTACCGCCACACGGGGTTTACTATAGCCGAAATCCTGCCGCAAGGATTCGAGCATAATGCGCAATTTACTTTCCAATACTTCTTTGGTCAGGGCAGCTGAAATATTTTGAACAGGCATATGTCCGGTGGCTACCCCAATTTTAAGGGTTTCACTGACCATAAACATGAGACTGTCTTTAACGCCAAATGTGGAGGTGAAGAACTCGGTATGTCCCGGAAACTCAAAGTCTTTTTGTTGAATATTCTTCTTGTTTATCGGGGCCGTGACTATCCCGTCAATCATACCTTCTTTCAAGTAATCTGAGGCGATCTTTAAGGCAAGAAACGCCGCACGGCCACCTTCAGGGGTGACTTCACCTACATTGATCGGGATCATATCTTCCCAACAATTCACCACATTCACTTTTTTGTGGATCAATTCTCCCATATCACCTTTCACCTGGGCATAGGCAAACTGTGACTCGTCTAATGCCTTTTTATAAAAGGCAAGCACCTTGGTTGACCCAAATAAAACGGGTGTAAATAATTGCAGAATACGCGGATCCCGGAGGGTTTTAATAACCACTTCCGGACCGATTCCATTAATGTCACCCAAGGTGATTCCAATAACTGGTTTATCCTTATGTTTAGGATTGCTGCTCATTATATTTTAATAACTTTACCGTCAGCCATGTATGATGACCGTATGTTTATGTGCATGCAATTTACAGGATTTTCACGCTTTCAAAAATTATGGTTCGTCCAAAGAAACACCTCGGTCAGCACTTTTTGCGCGATACCAATATCGCCAGGAAAATAACGGCATCGCTTACCGGTCATGGTAATTATCGTCAGGTGCTGGAGATAGGACCCGGAACGGGTGTTTTGTCAGGCTTCCTGATGGAGTCATACGGAGATGACCTGGTTTTACTTGATCTGGACAACGAATCCATAGCCTATTTAAAGGAGCATTTCCCTGCTCTCGCACCGCGTGTACATTTCGGAGATTTTTTAAACATTGATCTCAATAACCTGGTTTCTGCGCCATATGCCGTGATCGGTAATTTTCCCTACAATATATCTTCCCAGATTTTTTTTAAAATTCTCGAACACAGGGAGGATATTCCGGAGGTTGTCGGCATGATACAAAAGGAAGTGGCTGACCGACTGGTTTCTCCACCGGGAAATAAGCAATACGGCATTCTGAGTGTGTTACTTCAGGCTTACTATTCCCTGGAGTATTTATTTACGGTCGAACCGGGCGTTTTTCACCCGCCTCCCAAAGTGCGATCAGCGGTCATCCGATTACAGCGTAACGACACCAAAGCCCTCAAATGTGATGAAAGCCTCTTTAAACGGGTTGTCAAGCAGGGTTTTCAAAACCGGCGGAAAACATTGCGTAACGCATTAAAACCGTTAAATTTGACCGCCGCTGATACGTCTCATCCGCTATTTGACAAACGGGCAGAGCAATTATCGGTCGAAAGTTTTGTGGAACTGACTAATATCATCGAATCGTGGAGCAGATAATGGAATTTGAATTATCGAGAGAATATTTCGAACGGCTTCGTCTGGCGGTGACCGAGAAGGATGAGCAATTCATCAAATCCAGTCTGGAGGGCGCCAATTCGGCCGATATTAGTTCGCTACTCCATGAATTTGATACA
>CAYGOW010000066.1:8260-9437 GCA_964351425.1 uncultured Roseivirgaceae bacterium | reverse complement strand
ATACAGAGGAGTCGAAATATATCATTGACCTTCTTGACCCGGAAACACGGGCGGGAATCATAAATGACCTTGATGAGGACATTCGTGAAAAATTCCTGCGGGAATTTGAGACCTCTGAAATAGCCGAAATTGTCAATCACCTGGATTCGGATGACGCGGTTGATATCCTGAACGAACTCTCCGTCAGAGACAGGGAGGAAGTTCTGGCCGGGATTGATAATGTTGAAAAGGAAGCCAATATCCTGGATCTACTTCGCTACGAGGAAGATGTTGCCGGGGGTTTGATGGCCAAAGAGCTTATTAAAGCCAATGTCAACTGGACCATAGACCGGTGTATTGAAGAAATCCGGCGCCAGGCTGAGAATGTGGAGAAGCTTTTCCAGATCTATGTGGTCGACAACGATGATAAGCTGATAGGCCGGGTATCGCTCAAGCGGATAATCCTTACCACAAACGAAAGACGCGTGGCAGACATCTATGACCAGGATGTGGTGTCGGTCGAAACCTTTATGTCTGAAGAAGAGGTGGCCATGGTAATGCGAAAATACGACCTGGAAGCTGTGCCGGTTGTCAATGCCCAGGGCAAGCTGCTTGGAAGGATTACCATTGATGACGTGGTAGATGTTATCACCGATATCGCGGAAGAAGAACGTCAGATCATGTCGGGTATCTCCGAGGATGTTGAAGAGGATGATTCCGTCTGGATGCTGACACGTGCCCGCCTCCCCTGGCTGGTAATCGGGGTATTGGGCGGGTTTATTTCAGCGAAGTTTATCGGTGTTTTTGAAGAAGAACTTCTCCGGATTACCGCGATCGCCTTTTTCATTCCTCTAATTCAGGCAACCGGAGGTAATGTCGGGATACAATCCTCTTCCATCGTATTACAAAGTCTGGCCAACCCGTCAGCATTCTCAGACAGCATGGCCCGCCGGCTCGTAAAAGTATTTCTTGTAGCCGGACTTAATGGGATTGTACTTGCCGTACTGGTCTATGGGTTCAATGTGCTTACCGGTGGAGAAATGAATTTGTCACTGGTGGTTTCCACCGCGCTATTCGGCGTCGTGCTTGTCGCCTCCTTTATGGGAACCGTTACGCCGCTGATCCTTAACCGGTTTGGGTTTAATCCTGCCCTGGCATCGGGTCCTTTTATAACAACGACAAATGACTTGCTTGGACT
>CAYGOW010000066.1:0-8250 GCA_964351425.1 uncultured Roseivirgaceae bacterium | reverse complement strand
CATATATTTTTATACCGTACACCTGTTTCTGTCATGAAATGCCTGGTTGTAGATAAGATGCATGAAAGTTTGCTTCCGATGTTAGAGGCCATCGGGGTACAGACTGACTACCGTCCAACCATTACCCGGGACGAAATAAAGGAAGCCCTGGCGCATTATGAAGGAATTATCATTCGCAGCAAAACCTATGTAGATGCAGATTTGCTGGAGAATGCCAAAAACCTCCTGTTCGTCGCCCGGGCGGGAGCAGGCATTGATAACCTGGATGTCCCGCTACTGGAATCACGCAAGATTGCGGTTCTGAATGCCCCGGAAGGCAACCGGAATGCGGTAGCCGAACATACCCTGGGGCTCTTACTTGCACTGATGCATCATATCAATAAGGGAACCCAGGAGATCCGTCAGGGCACCTGGGACAGGGAAGGAAACCGGGGTATTGAACTCGCGGGACGGACAGTGGGCATCATTGGCTACGGATTCATGGGAATGGCATTTGCCCGTAAACTCTCAGGAATGGATTGTCGGGTGATTGCCCACGACAAGTATAAAATGGATTTCAGCGATAATTTTTGCCAGGAAGTATCCCTCGAACAAATATTTGAGGAGGCTGACATCCTTAGCATACACGTGCCATTGACCGAAGAAACAAGGTATATGGTCGATCCCGCCTTTCTGAAACGATTTAAAAATCCCATTATTCTGCTAAACACTTCCCGCGGGGAAGTGGTATCCTTGCAGGCCTTGCTTGATGCGATGCAAACGGGTCAGGTTACCGCTGCAGGACTTGATGTGCTGGAGAATGAAAAACTCTCACAACTTACATCCGAACAACAGGTCATTTTCGACAAGATTTGCCAGGAATCCCGCATATTGCTCACTCCACATGTCGCAGGCTGGACTTTTGAGTCATATGTAAGAATTAACGAGGTTTTGTCCCGGAAAATCGCTCGTTTGCTCGAGGAAAAGGCTCAATAATTTTTCATATTAGAGGAAGCCGAACGCGCTTACTTTTTGGTGGCTTACGGTATTCACCTTATCAGGGTCGGGAACCCGAGAATTTTTTTAACATGAACTTGAAGAAGCAGAAGGAGAGACTCCGAGATTACATTAATTCCGTCATAGAAAAGCCGATTTTAACCTCAGCCATCGTCCTTGCGATGCTGTCTGTCGTGGTCCTGGGGTTGAGTATGAGCTATTATCTAAAAGACTTTGACGGGTTTTTCGCCCAGGTACTGGCTGAGGCGCACGGGATGCTTTTTGATATTGCGGTCATCGGTATTCTGATTTTCTGGTTAAACAAAAACGGTGAACAACGACAGCGCATACGTACCTATAAGGACGAAATTGACGATTTTCGCTTGTGGGAGTCAGAAGAAGCGGCATTTCGTACAGTGGGTAACATTAAACGTCTCAACCGGCATGATATACATGAAATTAACCTGGTAAACTGCCACCTGGCACGTACCAACCTGAATTATGTCGACCTTTCAGCTTCCAACCTGAACTCCGCGAATATCTCCTCCGCATTCCTGATAGAAACCAATCTCGAAAACACCCGACTCAACCAGACCAATTTCGGAAATTCAAATTTGAACCAGGCCAATCTGCGAGGTGCCTATGCCAGTGGGGCGAACTTCAAAGATGCCTATCTCATCAAAGCCCAACTGGAAAATGCCTTTCTGATAAAGTCCAATTTCAAGAATGCGTTTCTCATGGAAGCGGATCTTAAAAACTGTTATTTAACGGGGGCGGATTTTGAGAATGCCAGCCTGTACAAAGCCGACTTGCGGGGGGCGAAAGGCCTGACAGTAGAACAATTGGCTAAAGCCAAAACGCTCTATCTCGCAAAGATTGACGCGGAGCTTTTAGAAGGTATTCAACTCCAATTGCCCGAATTGATTGGGAAGTAGAATTTTGGCACTATCGCCAGAAAACACTACATTTGCTAAACATTTCAGCGAATAAATCAGCGACGGTTTCTGTTCAGAGGCCGTTATTTATTTATAGACTTTTACTACAATAATCAATACAGAGGAATTATGGCTAAGGTGGCTTATTATACGAAAGAAGGATTGGATAGACTCAAAACAGAATTGAATGAGTTGAAGACAAAGGGCCGTTCTGATATCGCAAAGCAAATTGCCGAAGCGAGAGATAAGGGAGATTTAAGTGAGAATGCAGAATACGATGCAGCCAAGGATGCACAGGGTCACCTGGAAGCAAAAATTGCCCAGTTGGAAGAGGTGGTTGGAAATGCCCGCGTGATCGATGAATCCACTATTGATACCAGCAAAGTGTCCATCCTTTCGAAAGTGAAAATTAAAAACAAGAAGAATGGGGCGGTGTTCACCTACACATTGGTTTCTGAAGAAGAAGCTGATCTTAAAGCGGGCAAAATTTCGCTTCAGTCACCTATCGGCAAGGGGCTATTGGGCAAAAAGGCAGGTGACAGTGCGAAAATCCAGACTCCGGGAGGAGAAATGGAATTTGATATACTCGAAATAGGGTTATAATGGCAAGTATTTTTACAAAGATTATCAACCGGGAAATACCGGGACATATCATTGCGGAAGATGATAAGGCCATTGCCTTTCTGGATATACAACCCTTGGTGAAGGGCCACACACTTGTGGTGCCAAAAAAGGAAGTAGATTACATTTTCAACCTGGAAGATGAAGACTATGTTCATCTGATGCGATTTGCGCGCAAGGTGGCTGGTGCGGTGGAAAAGGCAATACCTTGTATCCGGATCGGTGTTTCGGTGATCGGATTAGAAGTGCCGCATACGCACGTACACATTATTCCGCTGAACAAAATGGATGACATTAATTTTTCGCGGCCAAAATTATCTCCTACCCAGGAGGAATTGGCTGAGGTAGCTGAATTGATCAGGCAGCATCTGGACTAAAGAAAATCAATATCCACGTTATAAGGATATTTCATAAGATATTGCAGGGCTTTCTCTGTGGGTAAATCCTCGAATAACACATCGTGCAATGTCTCGGTAATCGGAGCCCTGACTTTGTAGTGCGAAAGGCATTTCTTTACGATACGAATCGTATTGACCCCTTCGGCTACTTCTTCCATTGAATTCAGGATTTGCGGAAGTTTTTCTCCCTGTGCCAAACGATATCCTACCGTATGGTTCCTGCTCAGGGTACTGCTGCAGGTTGTAACCAGGTCACCAATGCCGGCAAGCCCGATAAAAGCTTCAATGTTTCCTCCAAGAGCTTGCCCGAGGTAGATAAGTGCGACCAACCCCCTGCTGATCAATAAACCCAGCGCATTATCGCCGAGCCCCAGTCCACTAAGTGCACCGGAGGCGATAGCGATAATATTTTTTAGCACGCCTGCCAATTCGATACCAATGAGATCGGAATTTCCATATACCTGGAAACGGTCTGTTCGTAACAACTTTTCCCCGATATCAATAACCTCTTCAAACTGACTTGCCACAACCGTCGCGGCAGGCTGGCCATCCGCCATTTCTCCCGCAAGGTTTGGCCCTGCCAGGCATCCAACCCGGACAACCACACTTTCTTCCCGGATCACTTCGCTCATTGTTTTGATATGGTCGCGACTGAGGTGGGTACAGGTATCCAGGGTCTTTCCTTTCGGCAATTGCAGGTCCAGTCCCTTGGTACCATGAATCAGAATATGGTATGGATTTAAGTACGGCGAAAGCTGCTGGATCATCTGTCGAAAGGCAGAGGAGGGCACGATGGGAAAAATTATATCACATGTATTGGCAATGTAAATCAGATCTCCGGTAGGTGTAATATTCTTATGTAACGTATGCCCCCTGTGCTCCCGGGTCGAAGCAATCTTTTTGATTGTTTCACTATCCCTTGAATAGAGGAGTACCTCGCTTTTTTCAGCCAGGATATTTGCTATCGCAGAACCGAAACTTCCGGCGCCTATGACAGCTACCGGTTTCTCAGAAATATTTCTCGAGGTCATAGCCATGCATTCGGTTGTGGTAATAGTAAAGTGTGTTCAGGTCCTGTGTAATTATCTCGCCGCTTTTATGCCGTAGCAATGGTCGCTTGGAGTGATACATACCTACATTCTCCAGACCTAAACGGATGACTTCATCCAGCTCTTCATGCAGATATTTAGACGTATTTACCTGATTGTTGCGCTTCATTTCAAATATATGCTGGCGAATTTCTTCTACCTTATCCCGAAAATCCGGATAAGGTATGCGTATTTCATCTTCAGGCAGGCGCAAGAGGTCGTATAAGTCGAATTTGGAATATTGCCTGCGTAGCATATTAAAAGCCACAAATGCCACCAGGTGACTGGTAAATACGCAATTGATGCGATGATATTCACGAATAATGACATCGGCCAGCTGTCGCGTGTACTCCGCTTCCCGTTGGGTGTCGACACTGACTTTTCGGTCCGTCATGAAATATTCTTCTGTGTTAATGAAGCGGCCGTGCTGATCAATACTTCTGCCTTTTTTATCGACATAATTTCCCATGAGGTCCATGCCCCGGCCGATTGAAACGGAAATGTCAGATCCCTTGGTGAAGAATTTAAAAAGGAATTTGAGCATTTTATAGGAGGTGGAGAATGAATCATTTTCAATGTAATACTTCTCCTGTCCTTCCCGCTTGAGAAACTCATTGATTAAAACGGGGGCTTCCAGGACAAAATGATAATTCAGGGTGACAGGCACGATAAATATCTTGCGCACTTCGCCGTCCTTTTTCTTCTCATAGATACTCCGTTGTGCTTCCATGGCGGTGCCAAGGAGTCCAAGTTTCAGGCTGGTTTCGATACGCCCCGATCGCGAACGGGTGCCGCCCGGGAAAAACAGGCTGTGCGCTCCCTCTTCGATAGCCAGCTTGCTGTACGTTTTAAGTGTCTCAAGATACATTGGGTTTTTCTTGCGACGATCTACTTTGTAAGCACCCAGGCTATTCATAAAGTAGGCCAGTAATTTTATATTGAACAGGTTAAGTCCGGCTCCGTAGATGAAAGCCGGCAATCCAAGGGAATGAATGACCCATCCGATCAGAATGGAGTCCAGATTGGAAAAATGCGTGGGTACCATGACCACGGTACCAATTTTTGCCAGTTTCCTGATTTGTCCTGTCTTACCCGTAATCTGGAGCTTGTCCCGCAAGGTATAATCATTTCGAAAGAAGGCGCCAAACCGCTTCACACGAGTGGCATTAAGCAGGCGCGCGAAACCAAATTTGACGATTTCGCGAGCCATTTTATACCGGCTTTTTTTAAAGTTTCCCGCTATTTCATTGGCATACCTGCTGACAATCTGTCTCAGCAATTCCTTTTCCGTCTCCCGTGAGTTTGCATCATGGGTCGACAGCTCAAGTAATTCCTTGCGAATTTTATTCCAAAACCGTAGTTCGTCCGGGGGATCAACCTTCCAGGGATTTTCCTTAATGCGTAATTTCTCCCGGTAAACAGTTGTTTCCAGGACATCACGCAATTGTTCCTTGCCCTCCAGCTGATCAAGGATTGCCTGCATGGCCTCCTTTGTCACCTGCTCGATAAACTGTTTCCGATTTTTACTGAGCCTGACTACAGGCCAGTCTCTGGTTCCCGGAAGAATGGGTTTATATTTCTTGTTCTTTTTCTGCTTTTCAGCCATTCAGACACGATTGAAGGTCTAATATAAGGAGATAATTTATTTCTCCTGAATTATTTCTGCGGGAACGGGAGATGCCAGAATTATGGTAACGTCCTCGTCCACATGGTCCTGGCGGAAGGAAAGAGAGACCTGGTGGTCTGTTGCGTTAATACGTGCAATGTGCTGCCCTACACCTGAATGAATCTCCTTTGGGGACAGGTACAACCGGGTACCTGCAGGCAATTGACCCGTCTTCATCATCCGTTCTTTTTCTTCCGCAGTAAGTGTAAGGTACAAATAATCATCGGAGGATTTTAATTGCCAGGAGACGTAGCTGACAAATGAGCGGAGTTGAGGAGTTACCTCAGGAATAAAAATATCATATTCTTTTACAGAAGTCACCACCGTTAGCGCAGGGCCTCCGGTAAATCCGTAATACAACAGAATGAGTCCGGAAAAAATGACAGCAAACAGCAACCATAAGTCCCCCAGGTTGCTCATCATGGCGGCAATGCCGAGCGGTGCCATGATGCCGCCAAAAATAATCGGGATCAGGTAAAGGCGGTTACGAAGGAGGACACTTTTGATTAATTTTCTCTTGAATGATTGGGTCAGGCCTTTTCGCACAACCACCAGGGACTCATCGGTGAGGTACACGTGATTTCTATCACCTGGCGGCGTAGTGATTGGGCACAATGCATGGACAGGCTCCCCTTCGATTATCATTTCAGTGCCGGTTGAGTGTCTCCTGAAAATCTTTGTGCATCGCATGAAAACGTTTGGTAACGGCCGAAATGAATTCATCGTCCAGTAAATCCGGTATATCAGACTCCTGGATATCCCATTCATCCACCTTATAACTCTGTTCCATTAGCCCGCTTTCAATTTTTATTATGAATTTCCCATTCCACTGAAATAGGGTTATTTTGTACAAACTATGGGGTACTTCTCCGATTACACGCATAATAGAATTGTGATATGATCGTTCAAAAATAGGATTATGTCCGGGAGGCGTACAAACTTCTATCGAATATTGTAACTTATTCCCTAAATTTAATGTTGAGTATTTCAATAAATCGCTAGTTTGACGAATTTAATATCAGGGATGAAACATATGCAGGGTGCCCTACGCGGTATTCTTCTGCTCCTTTTCCTACTTGCAGGAACTTATCAGGCAAACGCCACCCATTTACGGGCCGGAGAGATAACTGTAGAGAAGATTGATGGGTGTGGAAGCCTTACTGTGAGAATAACAATCACCGTATTCACCGATACCGGATCGAATATTAATTTTGGGGAGGGTCTTTTGTTCTTTGGCGACGGGAGTGATCCGTTTGTGCTCCCCATGATCGAAGAAGAAACACGGCCTGATCTTGGTGCTGAGGTGGGTATCGCCTCCTTTACCATTGATTATACCTATTCTTCCCCGGGTGTTTACAAAATTGGGTACCTCGAACCTAACCGGAATGACGATGTCCTGAACGTTGGGAATAGCGTTCAGACGACTTTCTATGTGGAGACACAAATTATCATCAACCCGTTTGTTGGCTGTAATGACAGTCCCGTATTATTGATTCCACCAATTGACCGCGCATGTCCGGGTGTAGCGTTTTTCCATAATCCCGGTGCCTATGATCCGGACGGAGATAGTATTGCATTCGAACTGGTTGTACCTAAAAAAGAACCAGGTACTGATGTAGATAATTACCGATACCCTGATGTACTCAGTAATACCAATGAAAATGAAGACGGTCCTCCTGTCTTCGAGATAGACCCGGTAACCGGTGACCTGGTTTGGGACGCCCCGGCATTAACGGGAGAATATACCATTGCTTTCCTTGTTAAGGAATACAGGAAAATTGAAGGAGAATATGTGCAGCTGGGCTATGTGACGCGTGACATGCAGATCATTGTCGAGGATTGCGATAATGAACGCCCCGAACTGGAAATACCGGATGATATTTGTGTGGAGGCGGGAACTGTTATTGATGTGGATATCCTTGGGTTTGATCCCGATAATGATTCGGTCAAAATTGAAGTCTTTAGTGAGGTGATCGGTGATAATGATGTTACCATTTCACCAGATCCTGCAGTTTTTCAGTCATCCGTGCCGAATGCCACCCTTAATTTTCAATGGGCGACCAATTGTGCTGATGTACGTACACAAACCTATCAGGTCGTCTTTAAAATAACCGATAATCCTCCTCCAACAGGTGCACCGCCGACACCTCAACCCAGCCTGGTCAGCTTTGCTACCTGGAATATCACCATTGTAGCGCCCTCTCCGGAAGTTACCGGAGTTACGCAGGATGGGCAGGGGTTGTTACTGAATTGGGATGCCTATGACCAGATATGTTCCGATAATCTTGGAAATAACATCGCCAGTTCGTTTGAAATATATCGCCGTATCGATTCCAACCCGTATCTGCCGGAGGAATGTGAAACAGGCATTCGGGAAGATTCAGGGTATGAACTGATTGGTACTGCACCGATCGACGCAACGTCCTTCCGGGACAATAATCTGGTGGCCGCAGCGAAATATTGCTATCGAATTGTGGCTGTATTTCCTTCCACTGTCGGAGGACCAAGCAGTATTGTTTCTCAGGAGGTGTGTTATGAATTTGTTCCGGCCGAGGTGCCTATCATTA
>CAYGOW010000065.1:11920-12639 GCA_964351425.1 uncultured Roseivirgaceae bacterium | reverse complement strand
TTCGAGTCCGGATATCTCCAACTCCAGATGTTGGCGGCCAACAGCTCCCTCCAATGTTTCCAGGCTTACCTCCCGGCCGGAATTATCAATGACCTGAATGGTCGTATTTATCTCAGGGTTTCCGGTATACTCGATCTCAATTGAATTGGATGCTGCCGGATTTGGATACACCGACATTTCGGCCAGCACCTCTTCCGGGGCACAAGAAGCAATTATCTCCTCGACGGTACAGGAATTGTCTTCGTAGAGAAAGGAATGGGTGATAATCCCGGAAGTGAGGAAATTGTAGAAGCCGCAGCAATCTCCCAGAATGGTATTCTGACGAAAGTCAAGATCGTCCACTTTGCTCAGCGTTTCCAGCCCGTCGTAAGATTTTAAGGTGGCATTATCAATCAGCAATGAACTCAGGTATTCTATTCCTGCTAACGGACTTAAATCAATACCTTCGGAGGCAAAGGCATAGTTAACTCTAAGATAACCCCCTTCGGCAAGTTTTTCTAATCCCGGAATCCTGGATTCCATGTAACTCACTACATGCATCTCATTTATCACACTTACATTCTGGAAATCTACCGTCTCATCAATATTACTTACCACGAGTTGTAGCACATTCAATGTATCCTGATAAGCAGGAAGCTGCCCAGATAAAGAACAAGTGGCACATGTTAATATATTCGTTTTTTTAAATTATAATACTATCTAATGAACGCGACAAAGCT
>CAYGOW010000065.1:0-11910 GCA_964351425.1 uncultured Roseivirgaceae bacterium | reverse complement strand
AAGGCTCTGAAGATCATTGAGATTAAATGGTGATGAATCAAAAATTAAATTACCACCCACATATTCGAGATTTCTGAATCCATTTCGACTGACATTCTCGAAAGAGTCAGAAAACCACAAGAGACCGGTAACTTCTTTTAATCGGCTTAGATTTTCTGTTTCAACCGTCTCGAGCCGGTTCACAGAAATATATAAATCCCCATCTATGACATTGCAATATAGTTCATCTGCATCCTGCTGATTCTCTATAAAAAATGAACCGGAACACTTAATTTCTTCATTACCGCATTCTGCCAGGATTTGATTTAGTGAAACAGAATTATTTTCCCAATTCAATAAAGAGAACATATTACGGTTGGATAATAGCGGATAAATTTCACAATACTCATCCGGAAGCGTAACATTTACCCAATCCATGGTATTGACAACTCTTAGGTTATTAATACCATTCATGTTTTCTAATGTAGTATTAGCTACTTTAAACAAATTGAGCGAATCAATATGCTGCAGTCCATCCAACGATTTTATACTCCATGTGTCAATGGAACTGCCATTCTTTAATTTTTGAAACGACGGCGCGGTATCCGCTGGTTTTGCAAGATCAAACCGGAGGGTATCAACATAGGGCGTGGTTCCAAGGAATGTTGGGGTTTCAATAACAGCTAACCCTTCAATGGCTACCCGCTCAATGGGCTCTTCTATGGCCGTCAACTCCCCTTTGACCGTATAGTAATATGTTTTTATCTCTCTGACAGACTTAAGGCTACTAAGAGAATCCAACGATATAATATTAGAGGCCGCGGAACTGGAGATTCCAGGGTAAAAAACAAGGCTCCCTCCAATTCTTTCAATCCCTGACAAACCAGCTAAATTCAACGCATTTCCCTGTATCACTAAACCTCCCTTTACTTCTCTTAGTGAAGCCAAATTAGACGTTTCAAGATCTGCATTATTTTGTGGGTTGGTGTAATCACCAATTTGCAGGTTTCCTTCTATCACGGTGCAAAAAAAGTTGTCCGCGTCATTCTGTGTCTTGATTTCCACATCTCCTCTACAAATAATTTCTTCATCTCCACAATTAGCCAGAATTTCATTCACCTCTACCGAATTGTTTTCCCACCGGAAGATTGAAGAAGCACCCCGGTTAGATAACACAGGATAGAGGCCACAATAATCATCGGGAAACTCGACCATATCCCGAACGATCAGTGTATCCGCAAATACAAGTCCGGACAATTGATCAAAGTTGGGTGGCCTCACCGCTTGAAAATCGAGGAAAGACAAGGAGTCAATGTGTTGGAGCCCGTCGAAATCGGAAACACCCAATGCAAATAACGAGCCCCCGTTGCGAAGCAATTGAAAACTTGGTTTCAGGTCCAGTACATTGGAAATATCTATACCCAATCGTTGTACATGATCGACATTTCCCATCCAGAATGGCTCTTGTAAAACAGTCAATGTTTCAAACGCGACGTACTCCAGCGTACCCGCCAGTTTAGGGAAAGAACCCGTGACCACCGCAAATCGAGTATCAATACCCCACAGATGTTCAAGGCTGCTTAGTGAATTCAGGTCAAGCTCAACCGCTACAACCTGAATGGAATGAGCGGACGTCAGGTTATTGAGCATGTTTATTGGACCGCCGATTTCATATATTCTCAAATCACCTGTAACCTCGGTAAGAAACGACAAATTATCTATAGAATATACAGGATCATCTGTGGCCAGGGACGGATTAATGGTAATGTTGCCTATCACCTTCTCACAATTAAAGGCATCCATTTGTGCCTGAGTTGAGATCAGGATATCCCCAACGCAAACCTCAATATCAGAATCGCAATACGCCAGGGCTTCCAGGCTACAGGAAGGGGCGTTCCCGTAAATTGAAGTCTCACCAATAACTACATCGAGGATGGAATTCAATACACAACATTCTGACAACACTGGATTATTCCAAACCTGAAGATTCATAAGCGCTGTTACCTCATTCAGCCCATTAAGAGAAGTCAGTCGGTCACAATCAGTAACGGTCAGGTTTCTGCCGATTGTTGATAGGGAAGAAAGTCCCTGGAGGTCGACTAATCCATCACAATCCTTGATTTCAAATGAACACGTGACATCCGTCAGGTTCTCCAGGCCGGCAAGAGATTCCAGGGCAGGAAGTCCCTGTAAAATGAAATGTTCGTCCACTTGCTTCAGTACGCGTAATGATTCAAGCGAAGTGATATCCGGACCTGTAATTAGAACAGTACCCAGGACAGTTTCACAACTAAACGCGTCCACCTCCGCTTGGGTAGTGAGTACGACATCGCCCTCACAAATCTGACCAAAAGAAAGATGGAACATGAGTGCAAAGCACACAATCAGTAGTAGTTTTTTCATAAAGCACAACATTTGATCCCCGATTTGGGACTCGGTTATTTAGACAACGTATAGATTAGAATATACACATTTCTAGTGATTGAATCGCCAAAAATTCTGTATACCTTGTGTTAATTACTGATTATCAGGTATTTGTGAAAATAATTTAATAACCACTCTTTAAATATTTAGCATCATGATTACACAATTACAACCGAGGCGACTGATCCTGCTCATGTGGATCTTTGCGCTTACCAGCTTTCTACCGGCCGTAGGCCAGGTGAATGAAACGTTTAAATTAACTGCCGGCGATGCGGCAGCCGGAGACTTTTTTGGCTATAGTGTTGACATCTCAGGGAATTATGCAATCGTAGGGGCCTACAATAAAGATTTGCCGGGCATCCCCGGAACTACAGGAAGTGGTGCGCCCGGAGCCCTTGGGGCTTCGTATATGTTCAGGAGAAATTCAGGAGGTACATGGGTGCAAATCCAAAAATTTCTTCCGGCCTATTTGTATGTCCCGGAAACTAGCTTCGGGGTGTCGGTCGCGATTGATGGCGGTCTGGCAGCAACTGGCGCCTATTATCTGGACAATATTCAGGATGCAGTATATGTTTACAAGAATGACGGAGGCACCTGGAACCATCTTATCCGGTTACAGGAGAATGTAAAGGGTTTTGGCGCAGACATTGATCTTTCGGGCAACCGGATTATTATTGGGGCTGCCGTCGGCGGGGAATCCGATGAATTTGGCAAGGGCAAAGCCTTTATATATGAATACAATGGCGCTCCAGGTTTTCTAGGCTGGACGGATAAGTCAGTGCTGGTTTCTTCAGATGCACCCGCTGCCAATTTCTTTGGAAGCAGCGTCGCCATTTCTGGTGATTATGCCGCTGTTTCTGCCAGCGGGGATATTAATACACTGGCCGGACAAGCTGTTTTCGTATTTGAAAGAGACGGCACGGGTAACTGGAATGAAGTACAGAAGATAACACCTCCCAGCGGATTACTTACTGATAATTTCGGAACTAATTCATTATCCATGGATGGTAACCGGTTGGTAATTGGTGCTGCCTCAGCTCAAGTCGGTGGTATTTCAAAAGGTATCGCTTACGTATATGAGCGAAACTCATCCGGATCATGGGTACTTGTTCAGGCTCTGACCGCAAGCGACGGTGCACAATTTGATAGTTTCGGGTCAAAAGCGGATATACTTGGAAACAAAATCATTGTTGGCAGCCGAAATGACGATGATGATGGCGATGCTTCAGGCGCTGCCTACCTATACACATTTAATGGCACAACATGGAATGAGACAAGTAAGTATACATCTTCAGATGCGGCAGCTGGTGACCAGTTTGGACGCGATGTTGCCATTTCTGACTACTATGCCATCGTGGGTGCTCCCAGCAACGATGATGCCGGTTCGGCAAGCGGATCCGCGTATATCTTCCAGCATAGACGTCTGATACCGATACCGCCACGGCTCATTATTCGCATTTTCCCAAACCCGAATTTTGGCAGGTTTTACATTGGTGCAGCAGTCGTTCAGCCATTCGAGGACAATCCCGATGAACAATTACAAATAAAATTTATCCAGGAGAAAAATACGATTGATTCGAACTGGGAAATAATCCCGACCAAGGCAACGGCTACGATCAAAAATTCTGATGGCAAGGAACTCGTAAGCAGGGACATCGAGCTGCCCTTTCTAAAACCTATTGACCTGACCAAATTCGGTCCGGGTATCTATTACATTACCATTGACACTGGCGAACTTAATCGCACGGTTCGGGTACTGGTAGAAAAACAGTAAAAATAAAAAGGCTTCCAACAGATGGAAGCCTTTTTTACTTTTTACAGGCTGCTGCTACCAAAGTTTCTGTCATACTGTATCAATCGATTATTGTCGAATGAATCGTTTAAGCTGAATCTGATCCCCGGTATGAATGCGGATGAGGTAATATCCTGGTTTCAGCCCGTTTATTGGTACGCTCATGTAATTCATTCCATGGTTACTTTCAGCGTTTACCCGATACACTTCCTTTCCAAAATTATCAATGATTTGAATAAAGGCTTCCTGCCCCTTTTCCCCATCCCAATCAAGTTTAATGTCATCAGAGGTTACAGGATTTGGGTATAGGTTCATAGCAACTAGCTGATCTGGTGTAGCACACCCATCGAGAATTTCTTCAATAGAGCAGGATACATAGTCCCAGACAACTTCATCTACCGTACCGTACTGAAGTAAGTTATATAAACCACAACAGCTTTCTTCAATATCAGTGTTTTCTATCCTTAATTCCTTTACGGATTCAAGGTTTTCCAATCCGTCAAATGATTTAAGATGAACAAAACGAAGTCTGAGCAAATCTAATTCACTAACATGACTCAATCCGGACAGGTCAATAACCTGATAATATTCCTCCTCAATTTCAAGAGAAGACCCATTCCCCAGTAATGGGAAATAGGCATCGGGCGGATAATTAGTCCTAAATATTCTCAGGGTTTTAATATTTTCAAGCACCGATAACCAGTCCGTATCATATAGTATTCCTCCACGGAGATTCATTTCATTGAGTGTATTCGATGATAATTGGAGGCCTCCATAATATTCACCATTGGAAAACTCAAGGTTATCTACCTGTCGCAGTCCGGACATGCCTGTCAAATAGAACGTACCCCCATCAAGAGACAGTTTCTGCCCGACAGAATTCAGGTTCTCAAATGCCCTCAAATAATCAGGGTTATTGTTAGAATCATCACTATACCAACCTATGCCAATCTCCAGGCTTCCTCCAACTTCCTGAAGGACCTTAAAGTTTTGCAGGTCAAGGTTCCTGTTGTCATAAATTCTCAAATCGCCTGCCACCACAGGACAATCAAATTCATCGGCCTGGTACTGGTATTCCACCAAAATATTTTCAGCACAATTTGTATTAACAGAACAGGCCTCAAGGAATTGCTCCAATGTCAATGAACTATTCTCCCATATAAACCGACTGGAACCATCACGATTATTCACCAGCGGATAAAGTATACACTGGTCTTGGGGTAATTGAACACTATACAGGATGAAATCGCTGGCAAACTTCAAATTCTCCAATCCATCGAATGAATACGGATTTGAGAATGTTAATTCGAAATGACTCAGGGAATCCAGGTGCTGCATCCCATCGAAAGAACGATTAAAGTACCAAACATACAGATCACCATTCTTTTTCAGTTTTGATAACATGAATTTGGACTCCCATTGATAATTTTCCATTCCTATGGTCATCTGCCTCACCGATGGGGTCGTGCCCAAAAACGTGGGGGTCAATATCCGCGCGTCATACGCAGCCTCCACAACAGACATTGGATCTGTGATCGCGTTGAGCTCCCCTTGAATACTAAAATTGATAACCCGTATTCCCCCTAAACTTTTCAAGCTTCGAAGGGAATCGAGATGGATATAATTGGATTCCGGATCCTTGTAATAGCCCGAGACTAAAAACAGCTCTCCCCCGATGGAATTAAGGTTGGACAATCCTTTAAGCATGGTGGCATCACCAGTAATAAATACTGAGCCTGTTACTCGTTTCAGCTTGCTTAAATTTATAGTATTAAGATTAGCATTATTGTCAGGGTCCAATCGGTTCCCAATCGAAAGATCTCCTTCAATCACCTCGCAATTAAACCGGTCCGCATCTTCCTGGCTGGAAATCGATACATTCCCCTTACACACGATCGAAGGTGTTCCACAGTTTAAAACTGCTTCCAGGTCACAATTAGCTCCATTATTATAAATGGCAACTGTCCCGGTCACCGATCTTGCCAAACCAGTAATTTCACAACAGGCCATTAGCAAAGGGTTTTCCCATACCTGAAGTCTCAGCGCATACGTTATATCCTCATTCAAACCGGCCAGACTGGTCAAGGCATCATTATTAATTACAGTCAGATTCCTTCCAATTGAATCCAGTTGGTCCAGTCCATCCAAACTGGTTATCTTTTCCACATCTTTAATTTCAAAAGAGCATGTGACATCGGTCAGATTTTGAAGCCCCCTTAGACTTTCAAGGGCCGGAAGACTCTGGAGAATGACATGTTCATCTACTCGCTTTAACATCCAAAGTGGTTCGAGTGAAACAATATCCGGACCGGTTATTAACAAAGTACCGTTCACCACTTCGCAATTAAAGGCATTCACTTCTTCCTGCGAAGTTAGTACGACATCGCCCTGACATACTTGTGCCTGCACAAAAACACTTGAAAGAGCAATAATAAGGAGTGTAGATAGGTATCTCATAGTGGTAGTTTAAGTTGGCAATTGACAGCCCGTATAATGGCTGTCCTATTTAATTGACGACAGGTAAGGTGTGCCCGGGAATACGGCAATATGAGAAGATGAGAATGACGGATCAATGATATTCGTCATCAGGGAATACTCCTTAACCGATGCTAATTACTTAGGGGTAAAATGTGGGTAACAGGCTTATACCCTGACAAATTCTATAGCCCAATTAATTTTCGATGATAATTTTCTGTTGAAAGGATTCTCCTCCCTGACGTATGGAAAGAATGTAGAGGCCTTTGCCGGATATGTTGGAGAGATCCAGTGAATACGGGCTGGCCATTGGGTCAGGCTCAACGATTGTTTCCAGGTGGATTCGCCCAATATTATCCATTAAAACAATCGTGAGTGGCTGATTCGGCAGCATGGTGCGCATTCGTATCGTAAGGTAGCCATTGCGTACCGGAACGGGGTACACATCGGCCAGTAACTGAAAGGATACCGGTAAACACGGAGCGGATATCCAATCCGAATAACCAATTCCTCCTCCGGGACTTTTCTGACCTATACGGTAAAATGTGGTATCAGAGGAATAGGCATTATCTATCCAGGTAAAGGTTTTGCCTAATGAATCAGCACGTACCTGTCCGATCACCATGGCGGTTTCTTTATCCTGTGACCGCTCCAACAAATAAGGCTCTTCAAGCCAGGGATACGAATTAGTCCAGTTTATCACATTGCCTGATGATTCACATGAAACATTCAACGCTGCTAAGGGCAGACCAGAGGTCATGCTGAGCGAATCAAATTCCGATGTACCCGTTGCACCTACCGCACGCACTATAAAATGATAGGTAGTCAACGGTGATAATGAAGCGTCCGTTACCGAAGTCTGATTAACTGTGGCCGTGGTAATATTGCTGTAGGGACCCGTTTCTGAAGTGGCGCGCAATATTTCAAATCCTGATTCATTATCGGATTGGTCGACCCAGGATAAGTCCACCTGTCTGATTTTGGGGTCTGTTGCCGTAAAATCTGTGGGGGCCAGAGGCGGGTCGGGAAAGGTTTTTAATGAACTGGTGAATGCGTCAGGAGGAATTTCAATTAATTCATCGTTTGTGTCAGGACCTGAATAACGAATATTTAGCACCTCTTCTTCTGTGCGATCATAATATCTGACCACCAGTTTGACAGGTCCTTTTCTAAGACGCGTGCTTCCAATTTCTGTAGTGGCAGGATGTTGCCCATCATTATCCAGAATAAATCCGCCTACCTGTAAAATACTGCCGGCAGCGGCTTCCAGGCTAAAGATGTACCGACCGGCTTTTTCAATGTACAGATACCCTTCAAAGTCAAAAGCAAAATAATTTACCTGCGGGTCAGGACGTACGCCTCCCTCCACTTCACGGGAAATGTCTATATCCTCCATATAGCCTTGTTTTTCCACTGGCCAGCCATCATAATCGGCAATTTGCGCCCATAATCCCCCGTAATAATACTTATAGGACAGCCCTTCAAAAACAGTAATAACCGAAACCTGATTACTTAACAGAGAGATGTTGCCCGCACGATCCCTGGCCCGAACGTGCATGGTATAGAGCTGGTTCTGATTAAGGTTATTCAGGGAATAATTGAGATCAGTAGTTGAAGCAACCACCTGTCCATTGACGATGATATCGTAAATAATCAAATCGGAATTATCCGTTGAAGCTCCCCATCTCAGCGTAACGTTTCGTATATCCGTGAGTTCGTAGGTGAGCAAACCAGGTGTTGACGGAGGAATGGTGTCAGACAATGTCGTTGCCGATGCACGATTACTCAGGGCAGATGGTCCATTCTCATTAAAGGCACGAATCCTGTAAAAGTAGGTCGTACTGGGAACAAGGGAAGAATCCTTCTGGTACACCGTGTTTTGGGGTAAATTTTTTATTAAAGAATACGGGCCATTTGTTGCTGGTGCCCGATAAACCTCAAACCCATCTTCATTATTAGCGCCGTCCTGCCAGTCGAGTGCGATAGCTACTTCAGAAACCGCCTGAGCCGTAAGGTTGGACGGGGCATTAATGCTATTTGTCGGTGCATTATACGTTATACGGACTGTATCCGAACTGATTGCAGGACAAGTTTGAGCTAGCGATACTGCCACGTGATAGTCTCCTTGAACAGCTGTTTCATAGCTTGGCTGGGTACTTCCACTTTCCAGGATCGGATTGCCGTCACGATACCATTGATAAGCAATATATTCGTCAGGAATACTCAGTTGAGCGGAAGTTCGTCCATCCGGGGACGGAAGATGCGGACTGCCGTCAATAGAAATATCCGGTGAGATAATATCATCCTGTACGGTAATGGATAATGGCTTTGACCAGGGCGACCAGTCATTGCTTCCCGGACTAGAACTCCGACTTACCCGAACCTGATAATCACCCGTTTCCTGAGCAATGAGCTCATTTGCGCCTGGTCCACCAGGTTGAAAAGTTTCCTGGCCGGCTTCTGTGGTAAGTCGCCATTGATATGATTGAAAGCCCGGACTCACCCCGAGCCGAATATTAACCTCTTCATCAGGACAAACGGTTGTCCGCCCGAAATAAGCCATGATATCCGTCTTATTGTAGCCCAGCATCCAGGAAAAAAAATCTGGTTCTGCATAGGCTCGATCCCAAATAGCATGTCCTGCATTCTCATATTCGGTGTATCGGGGCACTCCCCCCTCAGATTCTAACAGGGACATCATGAATTGCGCAGTTGATGCCAAAGGATTGCCATCCAATTCTCCCTGAAAATACCACGTAGGAATATGAATAAATTGTGATCTGTCCACCTCCAGATTGATCCAGGACATCGGCAACATGGCCGCAAACAGATCAGGCCTTTTTTCCGCAATTTGCCATACCCCATCCGCACCGTTACTATATCCATGCAGATAAATACGGTATTCATCAATAGGATACGTTTTTAACAATTCTTCAATTATGGCTATTACACCGTCAGTTTGATCATCATTCCAGATAACCGAATTCTGTGGAACCAGCACAAATCCCGGAAATGTCCCCTCAGTAACCGCTTCCAGATGGGGAAACCCGCCGTGATAAAGAGAATGATCATTACTCAGGTATCTCGGGTCTGAAGCACTATAGGCAGGAAAATTGGCCGTACCCCGGATACCTGCTTCACCAAGTCCGTGAAGCATGACGATCAACGGATATTTTTCACTGGGCTGTTGGTTGTATGGTTGTGGAAATAGTAACCGGAAATTTAACCAGAAATTTGCCCCATTCGGGGTATCACTACCCTGGTGTAGTCTGAATTCCTGAAAAGGAGAAGAATCCCATGAAGTCATATCAAAATAGGATGATTCTCCACCTGTCGGCGGATCACTTACCGAGCCACCCGGACCCGTACGGTTGCTCCAGGTACCTGGTACTATTTGCTGAGCAAACAAGGTGTTCGCCATCAATAACAGGCATATGAGACCAGTGACTTTCATGGCATATTGGGCGTTTTTCCAACAATGGAAAGACAAAATATACGCAAAATTGTTATCTAAACGCATGCATTTGCGCATAATCGTTTGATGCGCTTATAGGCTTAAGGTTTAATTAGAGTCGATATGGAGCCTCAAAAAATGCCCTGTATTGTGCACTTTTCAGGGTATCTTCTTACCGGCCAATGATAAAAATACCACTATATCTGCCTTGGGTATCATTGGAAACAATGGCCCTTAGTATTTGAGGATTTAACACCATCTATCATTCTTTTTCTGTTGCCTTCAGGTGAAAACATCGACGCTGCAGGATTAAAAATAAATAAGCCGTAACCGCAATTCCTGTGAATTTTTATTCAATTTTGCACTACCATGAAGGCATCTCCAGGGGATCTGTCTAAACAGCTGTGAAACATATCTCCATTTTAACGCAACCCGACGATTCTACATGCGGACCGACAAGTCTGCATGCCGTCTACAATTATTTTGGTGACAATATATCCCTGGAGAATGTTATTAAGCAGGTTAGTGCTTTGGAAGATGGCGGCACCCTTGCCGTCTTATTAGGACAACATGCACGATCAAGGGGATATAAAACCACTCTCTACACATTTAACCTTAAAGTATTTGATCCGACCTGGGATTTAAAAAATTCATCCTATGTTATTGATCGGCTGAAAGCCCAACTGGAATTTAAAAAAGACCAAAAGCTCCGTCATGCGATCAATGCCTATATTGACTTTTTAGAGGCCGGAGGCATTATAAAAAACAGCTTACTTTCAAGGTCATTTTTTTCACGACACTTCACCAAAGGAGTACCTATCCTCGCCGGATTGAGTGCCACCTACTTGTATCAGACGGCAAGAGAATATGCCGATGAAAGTGGAAAAAGCATATACGATGATTTGAAAGGAGCGCCAATGGGGCACTTTGTTGTGTTGAGCGGATTTGACGAGGATAAGAAAATCAGGGTGTCTGACCCCTACCCGGACAACCCGATGGCAGGCAGCAGTTACTACTGTGTGGGCACTTCCCGCCTGATTCACGCAATTTTATTAGGCATTGTCACGTATGATGCTAACTTATTAGTTATAGAACGACCTGAATAAATTTATGCCATGCGCAAAATTGTAGTCGTCACAAATAAAAAAGAATGGAACCTCTCTATCGACAAGGTCGAAGTGGTTACAGCACGAGAATATCTCACAGATGAAGCCTATCTGGGTCTTAAAAACATCAGACTCTTTAATCTGTGCAATAATTATCATTATCAGTCGACAGGCTATTATGTCTCCCTTCTGGCAGAAGCAAGAGGGCATAAGGTGATCCCGAATACAACAACGCTTCAGGATTTGAAATCAACCGGGATTGTCAAAGTCTTATCTGCTGATCTCGAAAATCTGATTCAAAAGAGCCTGAAACGAATACGAAGCGAAAAGTTTACGTTGAGTATTTACTTTGGAAAAAACGTTTCGAGTCAATACGATGAGCTTAGCCGTCAACTGTACATGATCTTTCAGGCACCACTCCTCCGTGCTCATTTCAAAAAGGGTAAAATCTGGACGCTTCGCTCCATTGAATCGATTCCTTTTAAAGAAGTTCCTGAACAGCATATCCCCTATATCCAGGAGTTTGCCCAAACCTATTTTGCCAAACAGCGGTATGCCGGCCCGCGGCTGGATCTTTATAAGTATGATCTGGCCATTCTTGTTAACCCGGAAGAAAGTGAACCCCCCTCCAACAAGAAGGCGCTGGAGAAGTTTGTCGAGATAGCCGCGTCCATGGATAT
>CAYGOW010000064.1:0-12649 GCA_964351425.1 uncultured Roseivirgaceae bacterium | reverse complement strand
GGAACAAGTTTACTTTTACCTGATTCAGGTCGAGCGTCAGAATGTCACTGATCTCTTTGTAACTGAATCCTTCAATATCCCTTAGCTGCATGATCTGCCGTTGTTTCTCCGGCAGCGTATTCATTAACCGGTTGATCTTGTTCATCATATCTCCTGCCGCTGCACTGTGGTAGGGGGTCCGTCGGTTATCCTCACTTACATCCAGTCCTTCCGGCATTTGTACTGTATTTTTTCGTTTGGTTGACTTCACTTTGTCGAGTGATAAATTCCGGGTAACCGTCATACACCAGGCTTCCAGGTTTTCCACTTTGTCCAGTTCTTCCCTTCGATGCCATACTTTTATCAGGACTTCCTGAACCACGTCCTGTGCTTCCATTTCGTCCCCAAGAAAACGCGTTGCGAATCGGTGCAATTTATTTTTTAAGGGTAGTACCTCGGATGTAAACATTTCAAGGGTCATGATTCAACTACAAGACGAGCGGGTTGATTAGATGTTACAAGTGAATGAAAAAAAAATTAAAAAACTTGTAAATGCCTCTATTTCAGGCCTAAAACTTTGTCCTCGGTAACCACGAATATCGTATCACCCGATTTAACCGGCATTTTATACAAGCCGGTAAAGGCACCAAAGGCAGGCAACAGGCCAATGGATTTACCAAAATGAAAACATGGCAGGGTCAATCGCTGACGTCCCCGTCCTTGCAGGCGTACGCCCGGGTGGATGTGCCCGGCCAAATTATATTTCTCGTGTTTCTCTTCCAGTGGTTCGTGGCTAAATATAAACGGACCTTCTTCCAGCGGTTGTTTATGCAGCTTTAGTCGATGCTTCAGATACTGATAATCACTCATGATATCGTGATTTCCGATCACAAGTTCGAAGGATATCTCCGGAAAGTAGCTTAAGGTTTGACCAAATACCTCCCATTCGGCATTGTAGGCACTATGGAAAAGGTCCCCGAGAAAGACCACGCGTTCCGGAGCCGTTTTCCGAAACAAGTCGATCAACCGGGCCAGGTTCTGGTCATTGGGCCCGGAGGCAACGGGAATCCCTGCCCTTCTGAAATGATTTACCTTGCCCAGGTGCAAGTCTGCCACCAGTAAGGTTCGCCGGCTTTTCCACAGTAACCCCTTTTCAGGATACATTTCAAAAACTTCTTCTTCCAGCGTTATTTCGGGCATAGGCAAAAATACAGTTCCGTTCTCAGCCGTCAAACTGAAGCTTCATTTTACGAATTCGGTCTTCGAGTTTCTCTGAGCTCAGTTTGTCCCTGCTCAAACGGTCCACCATAATGGGAAAGGCGAAGGGGGTTGGTTTATCCGGGTATTTGAGAATGATCCGCTGTCGGTTAATTCGTTCCAGTGCTTTCCGCATACGCGCCTCCTCCAGCTGAAAGTCCATGACTTCTTCGTAGGCCTGCAGCAACAGCAAATTCTCCGAATCATAATCATGAAAAACATCGAAGAATAACTGGGAGGAAGATTGCAGGTGCCTGTCTTTAATCTGTTTGCCGGGATACCCCTTAAAGACAAGACCGGCTATAGCCGAGATATCGCGAAAGCTTCTGCGTGCCATTTCCACTGAATTGATGCTTGCCTGTATGTCCTGGTAAAGATTTTCTACCCCCAGGGCATTGATCTCCAGAGCTTCCTCAATGGGAATTTCCTGATCCGATAGCAGTTCAAACCCATAATCATTCATGGCGATACTGAATGAGATTGGCGTGATGGCGGCAATACGGTGCGCCAGCAGTGCAGCAATACCTTCATGGACAAGTCTTCCTTCAAAGGGATACATCACCACATGATGGCCTTCCCGCGTCTCGAAACACTCAATCAGGAATTCATCCTTGGTAGGTAAATGGGAACGCTCACGTTGCAAATCCATGAGCGGAGCCAGAAACTGCAATTCAGGATCTTCTGTGGCAGCCCCGGTAGCAATTTGATGCAATTTGCGCCGAAGCATTTTCGACATTTGGGAAGAAAGAGGCATTCTACCTCCCTGCCAGGAAGGTACCGCTCCGGCTTTTCGTTTTGAATTGCGCACTTGTGCGGTCATTTCCTTGATCCTGATAAGTTCGAGGTTACGCCCTGCAAACCAGAATACATCCCCGGGACTTAACCTGGCGATAAACCATTCTTCAATCGTACCGATATATTTACCGGAAAGATATTTTACCTGGACACTGGTATCACTCACAATTGTGCCGATAGAAAGACGGTGACGAAGCGCAATACGCCGGTCGGTCACCTTGTATAACCCATCTTCAATTTCAACTTTTCGGTATTCATCGTAGGCTGTCAGTGCCTGTCCGCCTGTTAAAATAAACCGGAGCATCCACTGCCATTCTTCCCGTGACAAGCTGTTATAGCAAAAGGTATTCTTTACCTCTTTGTAAATTTCATCGGGGTCAAAACCATCTGAAACGGCCAATGTCACCAGGTATTGGGCCAACACATCAAAAGAACGAATATATGGAATGCGTTCTTCCACCAGACCCACCTTAATGGCCTCGCGTAAGGCAGCACCTTCAATAAGTTCGAGTGAATGGGTTGGTACAAAATAAATGCGACTTTGCGCACCGGGTTGATGCCCGCTTCGACCGGCGCGCTGCATAAAACGGGCGACTCCCTTCGGACTACCTACCTGGATAATGGTTTCTACCGGTCGAAAATCAACACCCAGGTCAAGACTGGATGTGCACACCACTGCTTTCAACTGCTCGGTGTGCAGGGCATTCTCTACCCAATCCCTGAGTTCACGACTGATACTCCCGTGGTGCATGGCCATGACCCCGGCCAATTCGGGCGCCTTGGCCAATAATTTCTGGTACCATATTTCAGCAAAGGATCGGGTGTTGGTAAATATGAGCGTACTCCGGCTATTCTTGATAATGGGAATAACCTTGTCGATCAGGTTGGCTCCCAGATGCCCGGCCCAGGGTAATTTTTCCAGTTCGTCCGGCAACACCGACCGGATCTCAATTTCCTTACGGATATCAGACCGGATCATACTGGTTGGACGGGTCATATAATCACTTCCCAACAGGGCCTCCATCGCTTCATCCATGTTGCCAATCGTAGCGGATATGCCCCATACGCGCAATTCAGGGCAAATCCCTTTGAGGCGGGAGATGGCCAGTTCCATTTGAACGCCGCGTTTTGACCCGAGGAGTTCGTGCCATTCATCGCATACAATCGCTTGTAAGGAAGAGAAAAACGCAGGGTAGTGCTTTTGAGCCAACATGAGCTGAAGGCTTTCCGGTGTTGTGATGAGAAAATCAGGAGGTGACTTTCTGAGGCGTTGCCGTTCCTTAGCCGACGTATCGCCGGTACGCAGGGCCACTTCCCAATCAAGTTCCATTCCCTCCGCGGCACGCTGTGCCGCAAGGTAAATCTCACGGGCCAGGGCCTTGATGGGTGTGATCCAGATGGCCTTCAATGTCCGTTTTTTTGACTCCCGCTGCAAGGCATGAAGCATGATAGGTAAGACCAAAGAATAGGTTTTTCCACTACCCGTCGGAGCGTTGATCAGCCCATCCTTTCCCTGCAGGTATGCCTTCCAGGCTTGTTCCTGAAACGGAAACGGTGACCACTGCTGACTGGCAAACCATTGCCTTGCCGGAAGTAGTATCTCTTCAATCCTGTCTGCTTCCATAAATTGCCCCGTGCCGTTAAAGTAGAAAAAATGGTTGTGCGAAAAGTGCTGGCATCATTCTTCCGTGCCCGCTATTTGGGTTACAACAGAATCAAGTTTGGCTACCGTTCTGCTCAGATGATTTATGATCTCGAGATTATGTTCGGAAATTAAAGATTCATCCTTCATGATGTTGGCAAGTCCGAGAATAGAGGCTACAGGCCCCTTCAATTCGTGGTGGTTTCTGAAATTAATTTTTTCCAACTCCTCCACCCTCGCTTCCAGCTCCTCTTGCAACGAAACAAGCTCGGTAATATCTTCGGCAACCACAGTCATTTTTGAAGGCTTTCCATTCTCCCATTCCGTTACCATTTTACGTGTGTATCCCCAGATATATCGTCCGTCACTACGCCGGTAGCGTACAATCATCTCAACGATCTGTCCCGGTTTTGCATTTTCCAATACCTTCAATTGCCTGTCGACTTCTTTAAGATCATCGGGATGTATGATGTTTCGATTGTAATCCTTGCCAAATTCCTTCATTTGCTCGGTGGAATATCCAAGGATATCGGCGGCTAATCCCGAACTATAAATCAATGCCCGGTTTTTTAAATCATACGCACTAAACTCTATATGTGAGACTTCAATAACTGATTTTATAAACTTTTTATTGATCCTGTTCTCGCTTGCTGACATGTAGGGAAAATAAATCTAGGGGTTAACAATACTTTTTGCGAATGTTTTGGATAGAGGCCGTTAGCAACTCCTCCAATACATCCAAATCTATGTCTGACAATCTGGTTATATATAAACAGGAAGAACTGGTTTTGTGTTTGCCGAGTTTTTCCAACAAGGGCGTATGATTTTTAAACCCATCCATCATGTAGATAGAAAGGTTTCTTTTTCTCGGAGAAAAACCGGTCAGGAACCAATCCCCTTCCGTACCTGATTCATAGATATAATGATATTTGCCAAACCCAACGATACTCGGACCCCAAAGCACCGCCGGCTGACCTGTAATTTTCTCCATCAATGCCGTGAGTTGACGGCAATCAGAGCGTTTATTTTCGTCTGAAATTTCCTGGATAAAGTCATCAACCGATGCGTCGTGGGGTCTTGTCTTTTGTGCCATATTATTTTGCCTTCGATTCTGCAAATGCCTTAAATTGATCCATGTATTTTTGGCTTTGCTTTTTAAATGCCCCCGGCATGAACCATCCCATCAGTTTCATGAATCCGGAGAGTTGAAATTCTGATTCACTTTTCCAGCGGGTTGACTTGTCATCCAGTGGCTCGAAATAATTTTTCTGAATGTTTAACACCCCATTGGCTTCATAACTTCCGCTAAAAAACCCGGGCAAATCTCGTTTAATAATAGTTTCAATCATTTCAACCTCCCGCTTACCCATTTTATATTGCAACCTGGCTTTCGCCCCCGGTTGTCCGGGTTTACCCTCCAGGTGCTCATAACTCAGGAGTCCCTCCTGCCAATAGCGCATATTATCCGGGTTATCAAATAATTCCACGACCTGATCAATCGGTCGATCAATATCAACAATGCAGGTGTATTTCATGACGTGGTTGGTTGGTGGTCAATAGGTAACGTTCATAAATGCCTACATTAAGTTACAAAATAAAATGAGTGGAACCTCCCGGTAAAATAAAAAAGAGCAACCGGTAGGATTGCTCTTTCATGTGCTGTTGGTAGTGCTTACGCGTTGAAATAAAAACGTTCATGAACAACCTGGTCACCGTCCCATTGCTTCACAGCGACCTGCTCCAATTTTACGCGGCCTGCCCCTTTAAAGGTTACATCCATCCAAACTTCTGACATGGTGGTCTTGGCTTCTTCGTTTGACGTTATTTTAGCAATTCCTGCACCGTGGAATTCTTCCACTTTACCCAGGAATTCTTCCTCATGCTTGCGCGCTGCTTCTTTTCCCTCAAAGCTGTGCCCGGTAGCTTCCACCAGCACAACGTCGTTGTGGTAGTACTTTTCAAAAGCATCCATCAACTGGCCGCTGTTGACCATGTTTTGAAGGTCTTGTTCTTTTTCCAGATAGGTCATAATTTTTAATTTATGTGTTTAAACATGTATTTTATTCTAAGTACGCATAACTGGCCGGAAATGTTTTAAAATCGGTGACTTTTAGCTGTATTTTTTTAATAGTCCCTGCAAATCCTCCAGCGTATTGATTTCGCTGACAGGCTTATCTTCACGCCAGCGGTGAATTCTCGGAAAGCGCAGGGCCACGCCTGATTTGTGTCGTGATGATTCGTTAATGCCTTCAAAAGCAATTTCAAAAACAAGTTCGGGCCTGACACTTCGGACCGGCCCAAATTTATCGATCGTATTCTGCTTGACAAACCGATCTACCCGTGTCATCTCTTTATCGGTAAGCCCGGAATAGGCCTTAGTAAAAGGCACCAGCTGTTCACCGTCTTTGACCGCAAAGGTATAATCGGTAAACAGATTGGCCCGTCGTCCGTGCCCCCGCATGGCATAGATCAATACCGCATCCACAGTGAGTGGGTCAACTTTCCATTTCCACCAGTCCCCTCGCTTCCTTCCTACCAGGTAGGGTGAACCCCGATGTTTTAACATAATTCCTTCTGTTGCCCTTGACCGGGCATTTTCGCGTATTGCTGCCAATTCATCCCAGGTGTCAAAGCGGACGGATTCTGACATTTTTAAAACGGCTGGCGCAGAATTCATGGTACGCGCTAATTTTTCACGTCGTTCGCCAAGGGGTTGTTCGCGGATATCCTCTCCTTCATACTCCAACAGGTCGTAGGCCATGAAGATCACAGGCGCTTTTTTGAGTAAGGAGGGACCTACCTTCTTTCGACCAATTCTTTTTTGTAGCAAAGTAAAAGGCAGCGGCTTCCCATTTTGATAGGGCAGAATTTCACCATCCAGCACAAGTCCATCAGGCATCTTTCCGACGAGTTCGCCAAACTCAGGATATTTATCGGTGACCAGTTCCTCCCCCCTGGACCAGACAAACAGTTGGCCATTTCTGAGAATCACTTGTCCCCTGATTCCATCCCATTTCATTTCCGCCTGCCAATCCGTTGTTTTTCCCAGTGTATCCGGTGATTCATCCAGAGCGTAGGCCAGGTAAAACGGGTAAGGCCTGGAATAATTTTCACCTTCGTCTTTCGACAACACGAGCTTTTCGAAGCTGGTGGAATCCGGTGACCAATCGCCCATCAGCCGATGTGCAAGGATATTTTCATCAATCCCGGAATAGCCGGACAACGCCCGGACCATCAATTTTTGGGACACGCCCATACGAAACCCGCCGGTGATCAACTTGTTAAATACAAATCGCTGAGCTTTGTCCTGCTGGCTCCAGGCCCAATACATTTTCTCCTTTCGTTCTTCTTCGTCAAGGTCTTTGAGCTGCTGAATAAATTTTATCCAGTAGGTAAGGGAATGGTCAGATTGATTTTCGCATGGCGGGAGAATGGCTGCGATTGTTTCCGCCAGATCGCCAACGATGTGATGTGATTCATCAAGCAGCCAGAAAGGTATACCGGATAGTTCTGCCGCCCACTCCTTTAATTTGGTCGTATTTACCGATCGCTTCGGTCTTCGATGCGAAAGCAAGGCGATGGCCCACAGTTTATCCGCATCCGGTGCCTCATCAAAATACCGGCTGAGTGCCGCCACTTTGATCGTTGTGCGCGTGGTTTGATCAAGTTCACGGAATAAGTCAGTAAAACGCCTCATTGATCTCCCTGGGTTACGTCATCGTCCGATTCTCCGACAAAACCTGTCGTTACTTCATGGGCATTCAAGCCTTTTTCCTCCAGCCACTTCTTGAATATGGAGGTGTAGCCATGTGTGACAAAGATTTTGTCGGCACCCGTCTCGGTTATCGTGGTATTGAGCCCTTCCCAGTCAGCATGGTCTGACAGCACGAAGCCACGATCCGCTGACCTCCGCCTTCTGGTCCCACGCAATGCCATCCAGCCTGAGACCATGGCAGTGGAATATTTTGGGAATCGTTTCATCCAGGCAGACCCCAGGGCCGACGGGGTAGCAATAACTAACCCGCCATCAAAATCTTTTTTCGTTAATTCCGGAATCACCCGAATGGTTTCGGGCAGGGCAACTCCCTGCTGACGAATGACCTCATTCACATTCTCCACTGCACCATGTGTAAATACCGGACCTATGTCCTGCGGCAAATTTGCCAGCAATCGCTGCGCTTTTCCCAGGGCATAAGCGGTGATGACACTCACCTTGCCCTCTTCCCTGTTCTGACGCCACCAACCTTCAATATCCGCAAACACATCTTTCTGATCCGGCCAGTTATATACCGGCAATCCAAACGTACATTCCGTTATAAACGTATGGCATTTTACGGGTTCGAATGGCTCGGATAATCCGTCATTCTCCCGTTTATAATCACCTGAAACAACCCATATTTCACCCTTATATTCGATCCGGATTTGTGCACTCCCCAGTATATGTCCGGCGGGATGGAAGGAGAATGACACACCATTTATTTTTTTGATTTGTCCGTATTCTATCGTTTCCAATGAGATATCCCGTCCCAATCGATAACGTATGACCGGGGCTGCAGAAGAAGTGGAAAGATAGGCATCATGCCCCGGCCGGCTGTGATCTGCATGCCCATGGGTAATTAGCGCTTTACGCACCGGTTTCCATGGGTCGATATATACATCTGCCTTTGGACAATAGATACCATTCTCATTAAATTCGAGGAGCGCCATACGCTATAAAAACAAGTCTGAAGTTTGAATGTTACCCAATAAATAATTTCCTATGTCTGAGAAACGATTTAGTCAGCAAGATATTCTCGGCCTTGACAGTATGTTCAGGCGGTACTTCATGAATAGTGTTGAAGGCTACAAGAATGCGGCATTGATTGGCACCTGTAACAGCCAGGGAGCAACCAATCTAGCCCTCTTTAACTCAATCGTACACATTGGTGCCACACCTCCGCTGATTGGTTTTATTCACCGGCCGGTTACAGTGCCCAAACAGACATTCACCAACATTCAGTCGCAGGAATGCTTCACCATTAACCTGGTTCATGAGGAACTGGTAGCACAAGCACACCAGACATCCGCCCGGTTTGCTCCGGAGGAATCGGAGTTTACGGCTACCGGCCTTACCCCCGCCTTCAGTGACGTGCTTCGAGCCCCTTACGTCAAAGAATCAAAAATCCGTTTTGGATTATCGCTGGAGGAAATTATACCTATTCCTTCCAATGGCACCTACCTTATTATTGGTCGGGTCGAAGAAATGTTTTTGCCTGAAGCGCTTATTGGTCCGGATGGATATGTAGAGCTGTCGAAAGCCGATATCATTGCCTGTGCCGGACTGGACAGTTACTATTCCCCTCAGCCCCTGGGGAGGTATGAATATGCCAAGCCTGATCAACCTGTTCGTAAAAAGGAGTAAATTAAAACGACAAATTGCCATAATCACCATGTCCTTATCAAAAGAAGAAGCCCGCGAGATTTTACACAGCATGACAGAAACGGAAAGTCTGCTACTGCATGCTGAGACCGTCGCCTGCGTGATGGAAGCCTACGCAGAAGCATTACAGGAAGATGCGCCCACTTGGTATGCCACCGGATTGCTACACGATGCGGATTATGAAAAATACCCTGAAAAGCATCCGGATATCATTGTATCCCGACTCAGGGAGATGGACCAGGAAGCCATGGCGTATGCCATTTCCTGTCATTATACAAAATGGGGCGTTCCGGCAAAATCAGTTCTTGATAAGGCCCTTCTTGCCTGCGATGAGCTCACAGGCTTTATCATTGCCTGCGCAAGGGTACGGCCGGACGGATTGAAGGGACTGACGGCAAAAAGCGTGAAGAAAAAACTAAAGCAGAAAAGTTTTGCCGCGAAAGTCGATCGAGAAGAAATCACAACCGGTGTAGCGCTTTTGGGGAAGGAACTTGGAGAGCACATTGATTTTATTATCGGGGTACTGCAGGAATGTGAAATAGTTCCGGCAGAATTGCGCTAGGTAGAAGACTTTTTTCTGTCATTTTACGGATTTATCTACTAGATTTGTCCCAGTCAAGAAAAACGAAACGCACATTATTATGGAACAATACATCGGAGACGGAGCTAATCTTTTCATTACTATTGTTGCCTGTCTTATAGGATTCGGGGCTGCGGCGAGTGCCATTGATTTCCGAAAATCAAACGAGGAGCATACCGACGAGTAAAGACATCCGTTCACTACGAGTACAATTCCCGGTGTTTACCGGGAATATTAGCATAAAAAAAGCCATCCTGTCAAAACAGAATGGCTTTTTCATGTATATCGCCCGGAATTAGCCTATTTCAACCAGTTCAAGCTCGAATATAAGATCTTTCCCTGCAAGTGGATGGTTTGCATCTATTTCGATGCTTTCTTCCTTCACCTGGGTTACGCGAACCGGGACTGATTGTCCGTTAGGTTGCTGCATGCCCAATTGCTGTCCGACTTCCGGCTTCAAATCCGGCGGCAACTGCGCCTTGGGTACTTCGATGACCATTTCGGCATTATGTTCTCCGTAGGCTTCACCTGCGGGGATTTCAGCCGTTTTTGATTCGCCAACCTGCATTCCGGTTACTGCTGTATCAAAACCTTTTATCATCATTCCTCCGCCAAGTTCAAATTCAAGCGGTTCACGCTCTCTTGAAGAATCGAATACAGAACCGTCTTCCAATTTACCGGTATAGTGTACCTTAACGCGATCCCCTTTTTTTGCTTCAGCCATAATATTACTTTTAGAATTCCTATTTTATATACCTTGACTCTCAAGGTGGTGCAAAGGTACAAAAACCTGTCCCCCTATAAAAATAGGATACTACCTTATTACCAGTCTGAGCAGACATCAGGGCACTTTACCGGGGAATTCACTGATTCCTTTTATATTTAACTCCTTCTTATTAACTACGTGGCATGGAAAAATTTATTCCTGATTTCAATGTGTTGTATGTACTCGAACTCATCGGGACTTTTGTGTTTGCCATCAGTGGGATACGTCTGGCCGCGAAGAAGGAAATGGACCTGTTTGGTGCAGCGGTAATCGGGTTTGTTACTGCCCTTGGCGGAGGTACTACGCGAGACGTTATATTAGACAGCCATCCGGTATCCTGGATTGAAAATCCAACCTATGCCCTGTTGGTGCTGCTGGCGGTTCCCTTTACTTATCTGTTTCGGCGTTACCTGATTTACATGCACCGGACCATTTTCATATTTGATACGATCGGAATTGCCTTGTTTACCATAAGTGGTATGCAAAAAGCCCTGGCCATGGGCCTGCACCCGGGTCTGGCCATTGCAATGGGAGTTATGTCTGCAGTTGTGGGAGGTGTCATCCGGGATATTCTGTGCAACGAAATTCCGCTTATCTTCCGCAAGGAAATCTATGCAATGGCATGTTTTACCGGCGGTCTGGTATTTTATTTTTTGGAGCAATCCGGTAGCCCGACAAATCTCAACTACTTGATTACTGTAATACTGATTATCGGAATTCGTGTTGGTTCGATCCGTAAACACCTATCCTTTCCAAAAATGAAGTGATTCAGGAAATCAGAAAGTTTTTTCCCATTCCTTCCAGGAAACTTCCTTTTAGTGCTCATCCCCAAAGTACTTAACCACTTTCTCAAAAAATGCCGGTTTTTGATAACCGGGTACGGGTGAGATCATATTAAATTCTTCATCCAGAAAAACGACCGTAGGGAAACTAAGCTTGTTATTGAGAAGAGAGGCTGCCAGTTGATGATAGCCCCGGTTGCCTGAGGCAACATATTCAAAGGTATAATCGCGAAAGGTAATCGGATCCTTTTGTTCCGCGTCAAGCTTCACATTATAAAAATTCTCATTCAGGTACGCTGCAATAGTGGGATCGTTGAAGGTATTTTTATCCATGACCTTGCACCATCCGCACCAATCCGTATACACATCAATAAAAATCTTTTTCTTTTCAGTCTTTGATCGCTCTACGGCCTCTTCAAAAGACATCCACTTAACAAGGGAAGAATTCTCCTGTCCGTGTACCTGGCTCATGGAAAGCCCGGCAATCAAAAAAATCATGTATACTTTCAAAATTCTCATCATGCTGGTAGTTGAGCATATAACGTGCCGAATATTCAAAAAATTTCCTTAAATCCGTTGATTATGTGACTTTTCCTTAATAAATCGTTCAATTTTTGCACCGTCGCCACTGTCAAACCAGGTATATTCATTGTTTTTGCGAAACCAGGTAAGTTGTCTTTTGGCGTAGCGCCGGGTATTCTGTTTGATTTTATCTATGGCTTCTTCTCGGGTAAGATCGCCTTCCAGGAACTCAAAAATCTCCTTATACCCGACAGTCCTGAGTGCATAATGATCTTTATAGGATTTCAGTCCCTCGACCTCTTGAAAAAGACCTGCGGCCACCATCTGATCCACGCGAAGATTGATGCGTTCGTATAACTTCTCACGATCCATGGTTAGTGCAATTTTTACCACCTCATAGGGCAACTCTTTCTTTGGCTGGTTTAAAAATGAACTGTAGGGTTTCCCGGAACTCATACTGACTTCAAGGGCTCTCACCAGACGCTGAGGGTTCATCATATCAGCCTGTGCGGCATAGTCAGGATCCAATTTCAGGAGTCTGCTTTGTAATTCATCCAGCGGCAGATCATTCAACTCACTTCTCAGCCCCTCATCCACCTCAGGCATGTCATCAATCCCTTCCAGTGCTGCCCGGATATAAAGCCCGGTACCACCAACCATCACCAGGTAATTCTTCTCTTTAAAAACCCGATCCATCACTTCCCGGGCATACCTGCTGTAATCGCCGGCAGAAACGGTTTCATTGATTGAATGTGAATCAATAAAATGGTGGACGATTCCTTCTTGCTGGCCTTCATCCGGTTTGGCGGTCCCAATACTGAGTTCGCGATAGCACTGGCGACTATCTGCAGAAAGTATTTCGGCATCGAGTACCCTGGCGAGCCGGACAGCCAGGGACGACTTTCCG
>CAYGOW010000063.1:10748-12729 GCA_964351425.1 uncultured Roseivirgaceae bacterium | reverse complement strand
TGAGTAAAGTTAAAGGCAAGACCGTAGCTGAAATCCAGCAGGACACCACAGATAATATTCGAAACTGGTCGCTTACCCGGGAATACCGGGTTACTTACCGGGACAGCCTGCATGTATCCGAAGAGCTGCTGGCCGGTGAGTTACAGCATATTTCCGGGGACTCCATATTTGTTACTATCTCGGAAGGCATGCAGGATAACCTGGAAGTAGGAGTAGGGGACTCCCTGACGTTTGATGTTCAGGGAATACCATTTAATGTGTACATTTCCGGGGTGAGACAGGTTGAGTGGCAAAAAGACCCGCCAAATTTCATTTTTGTATTTCCCAACCGTGTGCTGGAAGAAGCACCTCAGATTTATGTGTTAACTACTCGTGTGGATGATGACATGGTAGCCAATAAATACCAGCGTGAATTGGTGACTGCCTATCCAAACGTGTCATTGATTGATATTCGTTTGATCCTGGAGACCATTGATGGCTTTTTCGACAAAGTGAAGTTCATCATTCAGTTCATGGCACTATTCAGTATCATCACAGGTCTGATTGTACTCGCCGGCGCGGTGCTGAACAGTCGTCATGCCCGATTGAAGGAGAATGTCTTACTCCGAACCATTGGTGCCTCTGGCAAACAGATCATAGGGCTGACGTTATTAGAATATATTTACCTGGGGTTGTTGGCTGGCTTGACGGGCATAATGCTTTCGATGGTTTCTTCCTGGGTGCTGGCTACGTACTTTTTCGAAATTGTTTTCCGTCCGGATTTGCCGGCTTTGCTTCTTACCTGGGTGGCCGTTATAGGGTTGACCGTTTTGGTTGGTTGGTGGAATACCCGGCAGGTCATTGGAGAATCTCCCTTATCGGTGCTCCGAAGAGAGGCCTAAAATACCAGCCAGAAAAGCAAAAGGGTCAGAAGAAATATAATCGCAGCCAAAACGTCTTTATGTATTTTCATTTTCGTCCAGTTTAATAACCTCATTTTTTAATTTGGTGGTTGATTCAATGAGCCTGTGAAATTCTTCTGAGTTATACAGCTCGACAAATTCACTTTCCGTAAGACTATCGTTTGGGAGTACTATGGCGTCCAGGTCTGTGAGAATGGAGAAGAGGTGACGCATCGGAGGATAGTTCGATACGTCAGATGCCGGCACACTTTGTTCCAGCGCCTTCAGGCTTTCCCTCTGATTTATTAATTCATCAAACAGTGGCATAAGTACAATGATTCGGCTGTCTTCAGCAGAAAGCTTTTCCGGGAACATCTTGATTGACTGGCCCACGTAATACAGATATGCCGTGCAAATACCTGTCATGTAATTGATGGTCACCGGAGACGGTACGTTACATTGTAACGGACGCGCTGCAACCGATGTCGTGATTTTCTCGAGAATGTCCCTGCGGTAAGGGTTTTGATTATAAAGTTCGTCAAAATAATCAACCGAATCAGCTGGAAGCGTGCACAGGTCTGCCGTGGCAGTATTCAGTTCGTGAAAAAGACCGGAAGCATCATTTTGAGAAAAAACCAGCGAATAGGCCGCCTCAACGGATAGAATTCCACTTAGCAGAGGGGAGGAGCCAACCGGATTCAGCCGTTGGTCGATGAGTGAATTAGCTATTCCATTACATCCGGTAGCTTCAAGGCGAATGGCGAATTGACATGGTTCAATAAATTTATCCCATACTTCGGACGGAGAGAGTTGAGGTGACGCGGGGATTTGTTCAGTTTTCCTTTGATCCCCGGATCCACAGGCGGATAAGCTAATTGAAAGAAGAACTAGCAAAAAATAATGTAATGATGTCAGACGCATGAGGTAAGGTTAAACAGAATTATGAAATCTTAATAACAGAGGCCTAAAATCATGTAAGAAAAGTCAGAAATTCGCAGGTTTTTAGCACGGTTTTAAAGATAATAGAAAATTAATTTCATTGAAATATTGGAATATTTTTCCAATATAGGTATAATGCTTAACCACAATTTTTTCAACTA
>CAYGOW010000063.1:4709-10738 GCA_964351425.1 uncultured Roseivirgaceae bacterium | reverse complement strand
GTATGCACGGATTCAGTAATGTTGATTGACGACAATGAAATCGACATTTTCATAACCAAGCGCCTTCTCGAGTTTAATAACTTTTCCAGAAATATATCTGCAGCCTGCAGTGGTAGAGATGCGCTCGAGCAGTTAAAAAGTCACCAAAACCTTCCAGATGTAATTTTTCTGGATTTAAATATGCCTGTGATCGACGGGTTCAGGTTTCTCAATGAACTATCAAAACTACCCGATATGGTGAAGGGAAATATCCAGGTGGTAGTATTAACCAGCTCTGAAAATAAAAGGGATATTAAGCGTGCCACTAAAAATCCCGTAGTTGTGGATTATTTGGCTAAACCCCTGACTCACGAGAAGATTCGTGATTTACGAAATCTTCTCGCGTCAAGTTCATTAAAAAATATGCCTTAATTAGAATTGCTGGCTTTCACCACTTCCTGATTGCTTCACATCGTCATTTTCAATCTTTGATCTTCTCTGACGTGCCCGGAAATCCAGTTTTCCGAATTTATAACTTAGCGTGATTCCAAACGAGCGGAACGGGCGAACTGTCTCAGTAGTTTGCACGAAATTTGACCCTTCTACTTTACCATTAAACGTTTTATTCTCGAAGAATGGCTCCACTATGCGAATCCCGAGACTGGCTCGATCTTCCCAAAACGTTTTACGCATACCCATGGCCATGAGGGTAAAGGAAGGAATATATCCCTGGATCGTTTGTTGTTCTGCCCTGTAAAAGCCAAACAAATCAATTACCCAGTTTTTTCCAAGCTTCAGATTGCTGTTGATATTTCCATTGATCTGATAAGCTGTTCTTGATAATTCTTCGCCTTCCACAACTCCTTTCGCTTCGAACGTGTTCATATTAACACCTCCGCGAAGCGTCCAGGTTTCAAAAAGCGTCACAGAAGAAAACACGTTTAATCCAATGACATCCTGCGATCCAATATTATCAAACGTGGTCTCCGTTCTGTCAAAATCTTCATTGTAAGTTGTAATTTGCTGAATCACGTCGGTCGCACGTCGATAGTACACAGAGGTATTCAACAGTACCTTTTTAATGAAAATATTCAGGTTGAGCTCGTACTGGTGTGTTATTTCCGGCTCCAATTCGGGGTTTCCAAAAGAAATATTCTGTACGTTATTTCTTTCCACGAACGGATTGATTTGGCTTAAACCCGGTCGCTGAATACGCTTATTGTAGCTGGCTTTCAACGTCGTGGTCTGATTGAAATTTCTGCTTAAGGTGATGCTTGGCAAAAAGTTATCATATTCATTCGTGAACGGGTTGACTTGTTCCTCGAGGCTTCCGTTAATGTACGTATGCTCATAGCGTACACCTGCAAGGAGACCATATTTTTCACCTAATCCAATGTTGGCTGAGAGGTATCCTGCCGATACATCCTGATCGTAGGTAAATTTATCTGTTAATTCATCCACTATTTCATAGTCAGGCTCATTTTGATCTCGTTCAAGAAACCTGAAATCACTTACGACATCGCGTAATACTGTTTTTGCACCTGCTTCAATTTTGAAATTGTCGCTTACGGGATGGACGTAATCAATCTGAAGCGTATTTTCCTTATTGTCACCATCATTCAGGTTAATGTTATCCTGAAAAAAGACGGGATTTTCGCCAAGCAGGTCATTCTGCATGATATCGTTTTCCTGGTCTGTAAAGCTCCCGTCCAGCTTATAGCTCATGGAAAGCTCCCTTCCCTCCATGCCTGCGAATTTCTTAATGTAATCAACCGACCACTCGTAGCCACCACTATTTGATTTACTGTCCTGATCCCGGCCATATTGAAAGAAAGCAGGAATGGTTGGGTTATTCTCCGTGGTAACGTAATAGCCATCTGAGTTGCTGCCACGACCGCGAAGGCGGAAAGAAGTTGATATAGAGTTGTATGCGTTGATGTCATAAAACGCACCGATGTTACCAAAATATCCGAGGTAATCTGACTCTACTTCACCTGAATCATTCCAACGTATTTGTTGTCCGTCTATGGTAGTAACCCGGTCCGTTTCGGAAGAACCGACAATAGGCCAGCCATAGTAGGAACTGAGAGAAGCGTTAAACCCGAAACGCCCTTTGCCAGCGTTCAGGTTGAGGCCTCCGCGATTGCTTCGGTTTCCAACCGATAAGTCCACATTACCCGAAAACCCTTCCGGACCAGATTTTTCGGTTATAATATTCACGATACCGGCGGTACCTTCTCCGTCATACTTGGCGCCAGGGGTGGTAATTACCTCTACCTTTTTAATCTGGTCACTGGGGATGGACCGTAAAGCGTCACCAGGGTTTGATGAAAACATGGAAGAAGGTTTTCCATTGATTAAAATTTGCACATTTGAACTCCCTCTCAGACTCACGTTGCCATCGAGGTCAACATTCAGCAGCGGTGCCCTGCGTAATACATCCGCACCGTCGCCGCCAATGTTGGCAACATCTTCCTCCGCATTATATACTATTTTGTCAATTTTGCTCTCCACCAGCTCGCGTTGTCCCTGTACGACAACCTCGTCCAACTCTTTGGTCACTGAGATTAATCGAATATTTTCCAGATCCAGGTCCGGATCTTTATTTGTTGTCTTGATAGACATTTTCTTCGGGGCATAGCCAACAAAAGAAATGATGAGTTGGTAGGTGCCAACCGGTACCAGGCTAAACTTAAACGAGCCGTCCTCTTCCGTAATGGTACCGTTAACATCTTTTCCGGTAGCAGGGTTTTGAAGGACTACCGCCGCATATGGCAAAGTCTCATTACTGGCAGAATCAATCAGTACTCCGGAGATTCGCCCTGTTATTTTTTGTGAACCACCGCCTGGGCGCTGCCCGAAAACAGTGAAGGATAGGAGAATCAAAAAAATCGGTATAAGTGCTTTCATCAGGTTTTACTTGTTTTCACAAAGATCAACCCGAATCAGTTAAAAAAGTTATTGTGTTTTTTAATATGGTATATATGCCAGATGAACGGAAAATATATTGCATAAAAAAAGCCCCATCGAGATGGCGCTTTTTTGTCTAAATAATATCTGACTATTAAATCTTGATCAATTCCGCATTGATGTTGTATCGATTTACCAATTCCCGGGTAAATCGCATGGACCCGTGAGGTACAAAGATTCGGAAAATTCCATTTTTAATTTCTGCCAACGTAGCCAACAACTTCCATTTATTGACCAGCTTAGTTGTCTCTGAAATTTTCTTCGCTATTTCAAAATAGGCTTTTCCACCATATTTTGACTGGGCCGTAACATCTGGAATAAATACATCATCATTGTTTTGGCTTACAAGTTTCGCAGGCAGCTCACGATCCGGAACGGCCGCACGAATTTCCGTGAACCCTTCTTTTTCTACATTTTCAATAACTTTTTGTAAGACAACGTCATACTTATTTTCATCCCTGACTTCTTTCAGCATAGTATATTTTTTTGATTGGACACATCTAGTATAGTAAGGAAAAAATGTCAGAAAGTCAAGGAATGATCATTTTATTTCGAATACGGCATATATCTCCACTTTGATATCAATGTTCCTGAATTCCACGTTAGAGCTGTACATTTTTGATTCAGCGGCATCATACATAACCCGTGCCTGCGGCATCGATTGCTCCTGTCGCACCGCACTAACTTCAATGACTCCTCCTAGATCTTCATCAATAGCACGTAGTAATGCAGATGCTTTATCCCGGGCTTCCTTTAGTGCCTCTTTGGCAAGTTCTTCTCTGATCTCTTTTTCCCTGGAATGTCGTATTTCAGCGATCTGAATACTTTGCAGGCCTTCTGAATCCAGATATTCTACCAGATCATTGACTCTTTTCAGATCAGGGACCTGCAGGCGAAAACTCTTAGACGCTAAAAAATCATCCGGTCGTTTTTTTCTCCAATCCCAGTTATACCCATAGATGTTGTCAACGGTTAACATGTCTGACGGTATGTCCAGTTTTCTCAGCGCCTTGACCAGGCCTTCTTCCAGCCGGTCCATTTCAACAATCCTGTTTCCGTTTTTGTATTCCTTCAGCGTAATACTCAGGAAAATTTCATCAGGAAGGAGTGCTCTCTCTGCCATTCCTGTTACCTGGATTTTCTTTCTTAAGTCCGCTTGTGCCATGGCAGAGAATCCCAGCGATCCTAAAACCAGCAAAAATAGTAGTGTTCGTTTAATCATGACGAGTAGTATCTTTTTGTTATTAACACAGCATATTAGATGCCAGAAATAAATTTATAAGAAATCTTAAATCATTTAAGGGAGTTGGCTGTTATTCCAATAGTAAACAAAAAGAACATGGCGACGACAAAAACAACTAAGAAAAAAAATACCGGTAAGAAGTCAGATTTGCGTGAAACCATTTTATCCTCCTATCGGGAGCAGGTGCTAATGAATAATATGCCACCAGCTTCCGTGTTTCAATTCATGCGTGAATTAGGCGAGGGAGAAGGCAGTTTCTACGACTATTTTGCCAGTTTTGAAGCACTCGAGAAAGGTATCTGGAAAACCTACATAGATGAAACAATCGCTGCGCTGGAGTCAGATGCCGCATATGCAGAGTATAATGCCCGGGAGAAATTGCTTGCGTTCTATTATACCTTACTTGAAATGATGAAAAACGACCGTTCCTTTGTGAAATATTCGTTGGACAAGGTGAAAAAGCCGGATGTGTCGCCCGTCATTTTGAAATTATTCAAGGAGCGTTTCATGGATTACACAGGTGCCATATTGAATGAAGGCAGGGAGCATGAAGAAATTGTTGACAGACCCGTGATTTCTGAACGTTACAAGGACGGAATATGGCTTCAAATGATGTTCCTGTTAAGATTCTGGTTAAAGGATGACAGTACAGGATTTACAAATACAGATGCCGCGGTCGAGAAGTCGGTGAATCTCTCTTTCGAACTAATGGGGAAAGGTCCGCTTGACCAGATGATAGACTTCGCCAAATTTTTATATCATAACAGATAATCATGAAGGAACAATTACGGATCCCGGTCTCCAAAGTGCAGCGGGCAAGCAAGTTTGTAAAAACAGGAGCGAAGGTAGGAGGGAATTACCTGAAACACTACGGGAAAAAGCTGGTCAATCCGTCATTGACACGTGATGCACTTGACGAGGAGAATGCGGAAGATATCTACGATTCACTATCCGAGTTGAAGGGAAGCGCCTTAAAAGTAGCTCAGATGTTGAGCATGGATAAGAATGTGTTACCCGGAGCTTATCAATCGAAGTTCGCCATGTCCCAATACAGCGCACCGCCCTTGTCGTATCCATTGGTAGTCAAAACCTTCAAAGATCAATTAGGCAAGGGTCCGGAAGAAGTTTTCGATACATTCTCAAGGAAAGCTATTAATGCCGCTTCCATCGGACAGGTGCACAAAGCGACACTTGGCGGAAAAACATTTGCCGTTAAGATCCAGTATCCCGGTGTTGCCGATAGTATAAGTTCGGATTTACGGATTGTCAAACCCATCGCCTCGCGCATGTTCAGTATCAGTTCCGCTGAACTGGACCAATACATGGAAGAGGTGGAGTCCAAGCTGTTGGAAGAAACGGATTATTCTCTTGAACTGGAGCGATCCATGGAAATCACCCGGTTGTGTGCAGATATGGATAACATTGTATTCCCTACCTACTACCCTGAATACTCCACCTCCCGAATTCTGGTGATGGACTGGATTGAAGGGAAGCACCTGAAGGAGTGGATACAAACAAATCCTTCTGAGGCCGACCGCAACCGAATTGGCCAGGCACTTTGGGATTTTTATCATTACCAGATCCATGAGCTGAAGCAGGTTCATGCCGATCCACATCCGGGAAATTTTCTTATCACAGAAGATGGCACACTGGGTGTTATTGACTTTGGCTGTGTGAAGGTTATTCCGGAGGATTTTTACACCAAGTATTTTCAACTGATGCAGCGGCATGTGCTGGATGCTTCATTTGATCTGGAATCCTTATTTATGGAGCTCGGGTTTTTAACCAAAAATGATTCTCCAAGTCAGCGAAAGCTTTTCATGGCTATTTTTACTGA
>CAYGOW010000063.1:0-4699 GCA_964351425.1 uncultured Roseivirgaceae bacterium | reverse complement strand
AATTACTTGGAAAACCGTTTCATAGCCATACCTTTGACTTTGGAGACGCCGCCTATTTCAGACAGATATTTGAAGTAGGGGAGCGAGTATCTAAAATGAAGGAAGTTAGAAATTCGAAATCAGCGAGAGGCAACCGGCATGGGTTGTACGTCAACAGGACTTATTTCGGATTGTATAATCTGCTAAATGAACTTAATGCCACGATCGAAACACGGTCTCTGGAATCCGCTTAACCAGCTTTTTCTTTTCATCCTCGTATTCTTGTCATCCTGTGGTGACCGGGATGAGACAAATAAGCAGCGGTTCCTGATCCGGGGAAACGAAGCCCTTGCGCAACAGAATTACCGGGAAGCTAATCGCCTGTACGGAGAAGCCCTGATTATTGATAGTTGCTATGTGCCTGCTCTGAATAATATCGGGATCGCGCAATTTGAACAACGGCATTTCGGTCAGGCTATTTTGTATTACGACAGGGCATTGTTATGTGATCCGGAAGACTATAATGCTCAACTTAACCGATCCAATGCGTTTTATGAATCAGGCGAATTGTATCGTGCAGAAGATGACCTGCTTTTTTTACGGAAGAATCACCCGGACAGCGCCGCCATATATTTCCGATTAGGAATCGTCCATGCGAAAATGAAGGACTTCAGGGCATCCGTTGCCGACTTTAATAAGGCGATTGATTTGAACCCTGAGTTGGTTGAAGCCTGGATTAACCGGGGTACGTCCTACTATTATCTTGATGAATTATCAGCGGCTGAATCCGATTTGCGCAAGGCGTTGCAATTGTCGCCGGAAGAAGGACACGCCTACAACACCCTGGGGATGATAGAAACCAAACGTGGCAATCTTGATCTGGCCATTACCTATGTAAATAGTGCGCTGGGTTTTGAACCGGGGGATCCCTATTTCTTGAATAACCTGGGCTATATCCAGTTGCTTTCAGGAGAATTGGAAACAGCCAGGGAAAACATTGACAACAGCATCGCCAGGGATCCGTCTAATGCCTGGGCTTACAGAAATAAGGGGCGTTACTATTATATCAAGGAGCAATATCAGGATGCGCTACGCTTGTATGACAGGGCGATGAGGGAGGACGATTTTGTTGAGCTGATTCATACATTCAGGGGCGATACCTACCAGGCCATGGGTGAGATGGAAAAGGCGTGTTCGGCCTGGAAAAAGGGTGTAGAAGAAGGCGAACTGGCTTCGACAGGGCGTCTGAAAGAATTTTCCTGCCCGTAAGTTATTTCAGGAATTTCCTGGGGGGTACAATAAACAGACTGATGTTCCCTACCACAGCTTCATTAATCTGGTTATTAACCAGTGTCTCTGCATTGATATGTGCATTCTCTGACAAATCAAAATTGATATTTGTCCGGAATCCTGCTTCTACCCCAAACCAGAGGAAATCGTATATTTCACGTTCCCAGGTGAATAAAAACCGGATTTCTGATTTTTCAAGAAATACGGGTTCGTCCCGATTTTCGAAAAAATTCAACGTATAGTTTGATCCGTTAAGTTCTGCTTTCAGGTATAGAAAATTTTTCTGGTCAAGCGAATTGTAGCGAAACTTCAATTCCGCGGGAAGAATAGACTCAACTCCCCAACGGGGTGAGAAGGTCTGGTTATAGGAAACAACGGGATAAATGGTCCTTCTGCCGAATATCTCACTGTACGCTACCCCGAAGGCATAGGACAGGTAGTTGTTTCTCTTCCACCCGATTAACGGGGCAATGGAAAACTTGAAATAATCACTACCAAGATCAATGCCCTGGAAATCCCCGTTCAGGGCCCCACTTACGCGGAGAATATAATACTTATTGCCGCGTGAAGGTTTCATGATAAAAATATCTGCACGGAGGCTTCTAAGTGGCCGGTCTTCCAGGTTACGGTAAAAATCATTATCCAGGGTTTCCGGATTTTCAAAATTATGTTCTTCAACGAAGTATTTTATTCCACCGGCGATTTTAATGTTGTCCTTGAGAAGGATAGGTGCCCGAAGTTTGAATGTCCATCTTCTGTTACGGCGAATATCCCCACTGGCTGTTTGCCCGGTATTGACCGTTGAGTTAATTCCGTAGTCTTTAATTAACTCCCGGGTAATAACCAGGCCCTTTGTTCTGGGTAAGCCTTCGACACCCGGGATGCAGAAGGTAGAATCCATGCAATTGATCATGGTGGATTGAGCGATCAGTGCGAATGGGATAGACAGCACGAGTAGCGCACCGATTAAACCGATATGTAGGCGGTTATTTTTCAGCGGGTTTTATTTTTGGGTATCCTGGCGTTTTAATTCTTAGGGCTCTTATAACAACGGCAATATGAATTTGGTTAATTTAAGGATTTAAACAAAGAATTGTGAAAGTAACGGATACCCTCATTTTTCATTGTGAATTTTAGCCAAATCATTTCATTCTTGGAGAATCGTCTTGTACAACCTCTTCCGGGTCTGGAGGCTCACCGCAGGGCCATTCCCAGGGATAGGGTGGCAGAACGTCTCGGAGAAAAACAACCTGCGAATCCCCGTTTAGGCGGCGTGCTTATCCTGCTTTTTCCTGATGAACAAAACAGGACGCTTTTTCCGTTGATACAACGGCCTGATTACCCGGGTACTCATGGTGGTCAGATCAGCTTTCCCGGAGGGAAATACGAAGAACAGGACCAATCACTGGTATCAACCGCCCTTCGTGAAACCCACGAGGAAATTGGCGTGAAGCCAGAATTGATACAGGTCATAGGGACGTTGACGAATATCTATATCCCACCAAGTAATTTTCAGGTGACTCCGGTGGTTGGGTATTTGACAAAGCGGCCTGAATTCATGCGGGATCCTGTTGAAGTGGATGAAATCCTGGAAGTATCCCTTGAGCAATTGATGGACAGGTCCCTGCATAAACTGACCGAGGTTGAAGTACGTGGGATGAGTTTACCAAACACCCCGTATTTTGATTTTCATGAACGGGTCGTGTGGGGTGCTACGGCAATGATCCTAAGCGAATTACATCATATTCTCGAAGGGTCGTCTACCGATTTCTGAGCAATGAAGCAGCTTCCGTATCAATAAACCAGGAGACACTGCCTTTTGGGGGGTTGATAAACTGTGCCGGATATTGAAATTCGTATCGTTCGCCCTCCAGCACACTTCTTACTGCCAATGCCTTCTTCTTTCCAAATGTCATAAAGAAGATAGTTGAAGCCTTATTGATTAAAGGCCGGGTAAAAGTAATTCTCCAGGAATGCTCATGCAGCATTTTAACTTCCTTAACAAGTGCATCTGTTTCGGCCAGTACCTTAGTATGCGGAAATAGACTGGCCGTATGTGCGTCATCACCCAGGCCCAGGAGAATCAGGTCAAAAACAGGCTCCTGGATATTGAAGTGTTCCAGCACGCGATGGGCGTAATCATTAGCCGCTTCAGCGGGAGAATATGCCGTATTTACCGCGAAAATATTTTCAGAAGGGACAGGCACTTTATCCAACATAGCTTGATGAGCCATGTGGGCGTTATTATCCGGATCATCAGAGGGTACATAGCGTTCATCCCCGAAAAAGAAATAACTTTTTTCCCATGGAAACTCGGATGCCAGTGGTTCAGATGCCAGCAGTTCGTAAAGGCGTTTTGGAGAACTGCCACCGGAGAGAGCCATGGTAAACCTCCCGTTTTTTTCAACGGTGGCATTGGCCAGGGATACAATGTCTTCTGCTATCTGGCTAATAACCTCATCCGGTGATTCTAAAATATGGATATTCATTTGATTACTTTTTCTTGTCAATGGGTAATGTGAACCAGTGGAAGCCATCCCGGGCGATTAATGCCTCGGCAATTTCCGGACCCCATGAGTCAGATGAATAATTCGGAAAATTAAGGCTTTTCTTTGTTTCCCAGGCATTAATAACCGGCATCAGGATATCCCAGGCTGCTTCTACCTGGTCGCCGCGCATAAACAAGGTCTGATCGCCGACAATGGCATCCAGCAATAAGGTCTCATACGCCTCAGGGGTTTCGGTAGTATAGGTTCCTTTGTAATCAAAAATCATATCCACCGGATTGATCGTCATATCAAGCCCGGGTCGTTTGGACTGTATTTGTAGCCGGATACTCATTTCTGGCTGAATGCTGATTACCAGGCGGTTTTGTTGCCAGTTTTCTGCAGAGGAAGTCGGAAAGATGGAATGCGGGGTATCCTTAAACTGGATACTGATCAGGCTTGCACTTTGGTGCATTCGCTTTCCCGTGCGTAAGTAAAACGGAACACCCTGCCATCGCCAGTTATCGATAAAGAGATTGAGCGCGGCAAAGGTTTCGGTATTTGACTCCTCGTCGACCTTCGGTTCTTCACGATAACCGGGCACCTCTTTTCCCTCAATCCAGCCGGATCCGTATTGTCCGCGGACTGTATAATGGCTGACTTCTTCAGGCTTGATTTTGCGGACCGCATTTAACACATCCACTTTTCTGTTACGGATTTCATTAGCGGAGAAATTGGTAGGAGGCTCCATGCCAATGAGGCAAAGCAATTGAAGAATATGATTCTGCACCATATCGCGTAAAGCTCCCGCTTCATCATAATATCCTCCCCGACCTTCTACCCCTAACTGTTCACTTACAGAGATTTGGACGTGATCAATGTAATTCCTGTTCCAGACCGGTTCCAGAATAGCATTGGCAAATCGGAATGCCATGATATTTTGC